>JAWWAN010000472.1:0-3613 GCA_033721675.1 Rhodothermales bacterium
CGTCAGGTACACCAGCCCGTAGAGGAAGTAGGTGAGGGCCGCCTGCCGATATTTCTGCCGCCGGGTCGCCACTTGTGCTTTACCGTGCGATGCGCGTTAATGAAACCGGTTTCTGCTGCTCGACGGCCACCCCGGATGATGACGCCGTTCCCTGCCCTCTCTACCTCGAACCACCGCGAGCGCGTCGTGGCGTTCCTGGCGTTTCTTACGTCGGACGACGCCATGGGCGCCTGCCGCGCCCGCCTCGGCCCCGAGCGCCTCGCCGAAGCGCTCTGCCGCCTCTGGTTCGACGCCGTCTACCTCCCGGCCGAGCGCTACCTGGACGACGGCCTCAAGGCCGACCGCGACGCCGAGGCCCTGCGCCGGTTCGAGGCCGCGTTCTCGCTCGACGAGCTGGAGACGCTCGAACGCTTCCACGCCTGCCTGGAGCTGCGCCTCGACCTCGCCGCCAACCGCGCCGCCGGCCGCGCCCGCTTCCCCGACAACGACTCGTGGCGCAGCCTCCGCCGCGACGCCGCCCGCCTCCTCGGCGACCTCGCGCCGGACCCCGAACGCCTCCGCCACGCCCTCGCCGGCCTCGTCTCCGCCCTGCTCGGAGAGGACCCCGCGCGGCTCGGCGAAGCCCCGCATGGGTGACACCGTGCCCGCCCGCCGGACTCCCGGCTCACATCCCGAAGCGGCTGCGGACCGCGTCCATCACGGCGTCGTCGATCTCCGCGACGCCCTGCTCGCGCGCGTAGTCCTCGATTCCTTTCTGCACCATCGGGCGGGCGTAGGGCGGGATGCGGCCGAGGCGCGCCTCGGCCTCGGGCGTCCAGCGCGGGGCGGCGGGTTGCTGCGCCGCGACGGCCTCCTCCACCATGCCGGTGAACGGGCACGTGCCGCCGGACGGTTTCGCTGCCTTCGGAGCCGCCGCGGGCTCGGCCTCCGCAGCCGCCTCCACGGCGTCGGCGCGGGGGTGCGCCAGCGCCGAGCGCAGCGTCTCCATGGGCTCCGCCGGCACCGTGCGCCCCCCGATCTTCACGCCGAGGGCGCGCACCATCTGCGTCTCCATCGGGTTGGTCAGCATCGCCACGGCACGGCCGCAGCCGGGGCAGCCGAAGAGCACGGTCATCGCGCCGGCGTCCGGGCCGCGCGTGCCGGTCAGGTTCATCGCCTCGTCGCATTCGACGCACAGAAACCGCATGGGCTACCTCCGGGGACGGATGGAAGACGGACGCGGGAGGGCCTCCCGCTCGCCCCTCAATATCGGCGCGGGATGGGCCGGGCGCAACCGTTCGGGCTTGTGTCGGTCGTGCGGGGTTGCTACCATGGAGCCGGTCGCCTTCGCCGCACACCCGATCCCGACACGATGAAGATTCAGACGCTGGCCGTGCTCGCCCTGCTGCTGCCCCTCGCGGCGCAGGCGCAGGAGCTGCAATGGGAGGACTACGAACCCCGCTCGACCCTCGTCGTGGAAACCAACGAGGTGACGCGCGCGAAGTACCCGTTCGTCGATGCCCACGCGCACCAGTGGCGCATCGGCGAGGCATCGGCCGAGGAGATCGCCGAGCTCGTGGCCGCGATGGACGCGCTCAACATGGCCGTGATGGTCAACCTCAGCGGCGGCAGCGGCGAGAGCCTGCAGCAGAAAGTCGCGAACACCGAGGCGCACGCGCCGGGCCGGTTCGTCCACTATGCCAACATCGACTTCTCGACGATCGACGACCCCGACTTCGGCACGAAGGCCGCGGCCCAGCTGGAGGCCGACGTCCGCAACGGCGCGCGCGGGCTCAAGATCTTCAAGAACCTCGGGATGTACGTCTTCTACGCAGACTCGTCGCGCGTCCGCACCGACGACCCCCGGCTGGCCCCCATCTGGGCGAAGGCGGGCGAGCTGGGCATCCCCGTGCTCATCCACACCGGCGACCCCGCGCCGTTCTGGGAGCCGCACGACCGGCACAACGAGCGCTGGTTCGAGCTCAAGGAGCGCCCCCGCCGCAAGCGCGACCCCGAGCCGTCGTGGGAGACCATCATGGGCGAGCACTGGAACCTGATCCGCCGCCACCCCGAGACGACCTTCATCAGCGCCCACCTGAGCTGGCTCGGCAACGACCTCGGCCGCCTCGGCCGCCTGATGGACGAGCTGCCCAACATGTATACGGAGCTGGGCGCCGTCGTGGCCGAGTTGGGCCGCCAGCCCCACACCGCCCGCCAGTTCCTGATCGACTACCAGGACCGCGTGCTCATGGGCAAAGACTCGTGGGCGCCCGAGGAGTACCACGTCTACTTCCGCACCTTCGAGACCGCCGACGAGTTCTTCCCCTACTACCGCAAGCGCCATGCGTGGTGGAACCTCTACGGCCTCGACCTCCCGGACGACGTCCTCCGCAAGGTCTATTACGAGAATGCCCTCGCCATCATCCCCGGCCTCGACCGCGCGCGCTTCCCGGCGAACTGACGCCGGGCGAGGGGCGCCCTCGCCGGTAGCGGCAGACCGCAAGAATCGATACTTTACGGCCTCTTGCCCATGAATACATGCCCTCGTCGCGGGCCTGCCGATGGAGAAGCCGACGGTATTCATCAGTTACAGCCATAGGGACGAAGACTGGAAGGACCGCCTCCGCCCGCACCTGGCTGCCCTGGAGCTGCTCGACGAACTCGTCGTCTGGGACGACCGCAAGATCGACGGCGGCGAGCGCTGGTACCCCGAGATCCAGGCGGCGATGGAGCGCGCCTCGGTGGCCGTCTGCCTGATCTCGGCCCACTACCTCGCCTCGCCCTTCTGCGTCAAAGACGAGGTCCCGTTCCTCCTGCAACGCGGCGACCTCCTCTTCCTGCCCGTGCTCGTCAAGCCCTGCCTCTGGGCCAAGTACCACTGGCTCAGCGCCACCCAGATGCTCCCCCGCGACGGCCAGACCGTCGCCGTCGACTTCGAGGGCAAGGAGGACGTCGTCTTCACCGAGGTGGCCGCGCGCATCTCGACCTACCTCGACGAGCACGCCCTGGCCCCGCTGACCACGCCGTCGTGGCCCCCCCTCCCCGCCGACGCCGTCGACACCGCCCGTCTCCCCGAGACCGGCTCGGCCCTCTTCGGCCGTCTGGACGAGCTGCAGATGCTCGACGCCTCGTGGCAGGACAAGGAGACGCGCCTCGTCTCGCTCGTGGCCCACGGCGGCGTCGGCAAGTCGACGCTCGTCAACAAGTGGCTCGCGCTGATGGCGGAGGACCACTACCGGGGCGCCCGCCGCGTCTTCGGATGGACCTTCCACAGCCAGGGTACGGGCGAGCGCGTGACCTCGGCGGACTATTTCATCCGCGAGGCGCTCGCCTTCTTCGGCGACCCGGCGCCGGACGACGGCTCGCCCTGGCAGAAAGGCGAGCGCCTGGCGCGCCTCGTCGGCGAGCAGCGGGCCCTGCTCGTCCTCGACGGCCTGGAACCGCTGCAATCCGGCCAGCCGTTCGACCGGGGCCAGATCAAGGACCCGGCGCTCCGGACGCTCCTGCGGCGGCTCGCGCGCTCCAGCCAGGGGCTGTGCCTCATCTCGACGCGCGTGCCCGTGACGGACCTGGCCGGGCGGGCGGCGTTCCGCGAGGTGGACCTGGAGCGCATCTCGCCGGAGGCCGGCCGGGC
>JAWWAN010000473.1:0-3609 GCA_033721675.1 Rhodothermales bacterium
CGGCAGCCCCCTCGGTGACTGGCGCGGCCGCCTGCGTGCGCTCGCCGCGCACCACGCGCACCGCCTCGGCGCGATGCAGGACGCCGCCGGAGACGGCGCGACCGCCTACGCCGTCACCCGGCGCGTCTTCCGGCACCGCACCCTGGACCGGCACGAACTGCGGATGGCCGTCGTCGAGACGCTGGCGCATCTGGAGCACCTCGTCGCGCAGGGCGCGCTCGGCCGCGAGGACCGCGGCGGCGCGTGGTGGTTCGTCCCCGCCTGAGCGCGTATCTTCCGGGAACGACGGAGGCCGCGCGAGGACTGCGGGGCCCCCGCCGTGCGTGGCTCCTCCTCATCCCTCGTCCATCCTGTTGCCTCATGCCCACCTACACCAGCATCGCCGACGTGATGGCGTCGTACCCGGACCGGTTCATCCCGAGCGCCGCTGCCGGCGTGGACGGCGTCGTCCAGCTCGACCTCACGGGCGAGGGGGGCGGCCAGTACCAGCTCATCATCCGGGATCAGACGCTCCGCATCGAGGAAGGCCCGCACGCCGACCCCACCGTCACCGTCACGGTCGATGCCGACGACTGGCTGAAGGTCAATAACGGCGAGGCGAATGCGATGGCGCTGCTGATGCAGGGCCGCCTCAAGGTGAAAGGGTCGCTCCCGATGGCGACCAAGTTTCAGACGATGTTTCAGCGCGCGGGCGCCTGAAACGCAAAAAGGGGCCTGCTGAACCGACTCAGCAGGCCCCCGGTGGCGGTATGCCGTGCGTCTACATGCCTTCCCACGCTTGCTCTGTGTAGCCGGCGGGGGCGCCGGTGGGCGCGGGCGCGTTGTCTGCGTAGCCCTGCATCCGCGTCTTGAACGAGGCCAGCGTGCGCTGCTCGGCCTCCTTCGCCGCGTCGCCGCCGGCATCGACGCCGCTGGCGGCCTCGGCCATGCGCTTGGCGAGGCGGCCGAACCGCCCTTTCTTCTTCGGCTTCTCCTCCTCGGCCGCCGCTTCCGTGCCGCCGCCGAAGACGAGGGCCGGTTCGTACTCCTTGTCCGCCGGGACGAGCACGATGTGGGTGATGGTCTGGGTCGGGGCGCCCTTGTCGTTCAGCTTCTGCGCTTCCTGGGCGGCGCGGTCGAGGCCCTCGCGCATCCGGGGGTCATTCTGCACGATGGCGTTGAGGGCTTCCATGAGCTGCTCCGTGCCGGCCGCGCCGAACATCATATCGCTCATCTTCTCAGCGAAGGCCCGGTGGAAGGCTTCGACGACCTCGTAGCCGGGCTGCGGCTGCCGCCACGCCTCGGTGACGAGCACGAACTGGCTGTTCAGCGTCTGCGTCTCGCCGCTCTCTTCGTCGGTCGCGGATCCCTCTACGTCCGCCACCACGTGGATATCGTAGTGGGTTTCCTCGTCGGCGTGGCGCGTCGGGCCGTCCACCCAGAAGTCGAGATCCACCGAGACGTCGCCCTCGGGCGCGTCGCCGCTGGCGTCGCCCTGCTCGGCCTGCATCTCTTCCATGCGCTGCTCCCAGAGGGCGCGCAGCTCGGCGAAGGTGATGGTCTGGACGGTCTTTCGGCGGTGGTCGATCCGGCTGATCGTCTCGTCGTCGAGGCGGACGAGGGTTTCGAGGTCGCCGCTGCGCTCGCTGTGGACGGTGGCGCAGTAGGTGTGCTGCGTGACGATCTCATCCGGGGTGGCGAGGCGGGCGAGGCGGCCGAGGAGCCCGGCCATCTCGAAGGTGGTCACTTCCTCGTATTGCACGCACGCGGCGGGCTCGGCACGGAAGCCGGCGGCGAGGAGGAGCGCCAGCAGTGCACTACTGAAGGCGATGGGCCAGCGTGAGAACCGGGTCATGATAGCATTCCCTCTGTGGATCCTGTGACGGGAGAACGGTAAGAACGCTTCCATCTTTCGCTTCGAAGCGTTCCCCCCTAATATGCGACGCAGCGGATAAAAAAGGCACATCGGAGCCTCGGCGGCCTCGTATCTTTCGGTCCATCCTCCCCGAACCCGTGCCATGACCGACGTCCCTGCGCTTCGCCCGGCCGCCACGGTGGCGTTGCTGCGCGGAGCCCTCGCGGAGGCCGAGGTGCTGCTACTGGAGCGGCACGGCGGCCATGCGTTCATGCCCTCCGTCCACGTCTTTCCCGGGGGGCGCGTGGAGGCGCAGGACCGGGTGCTGGCCGAGCACCATCCCGGCGCCTCGCTCGCGCCCTTCGGCGTCGCCGCCCTCCGCGAGGCGGCCGAGGAGAGTGGTCTGCTGCTGGCTCGCGATGCCGGGGGGGCGTGGGCGGCCCCGGCGGCGGCGCGGGCGGCATTCGAGGCGCTGGAGCAGGGCGCCGGCTTCGCCGAGGTGCTGGGCAGCCTGGGCCTGCGCCTGGCGCTGGACGCCCTACGTCCGCTCGGCTGGTGGATCACCCCGCCCTTCGAGACGCGGCGCTACGACACCCGGTTCTTCCTCGCGGCCGCCCCTCCCCGGCAGACCGCCACGCACGACGCCGTGGAGCACGTGGGCCATGGCTGGATGACCCCGGCCGAGGCGGTGCGCCGCTTCCACGCCGGCACGCTCGCCCTCGCCCCGCCCACGCTCGCGACGCTCGAACTATTGGAGGCGTTCCAGCACCCGGACGATCTGCCGGCCGGGGTCTCGGAGCGATCCATCGAGCCCCATCTCACGCACGATGCCGACGGCACCCCGGTCCTCGCGCTCCCCGGAGATCCGCTGTTTCCGGGCGAGGGGCCGCGCGTGCTTCCGCACCGCACGCGCTTCCGGCGCGTGGGCGGGCGGTTCGTGTGAAAGAAGTCAGCCGGCGGCGTCCGAGGCGTCGTCGGCGCGGTCCGTGCGGCGGCTGGCGGCGAGGTAGGCGGGCAGGTGGTGCTCCGCGAAGTGCGCCGGGTCCCATTCTCGGTCGTCGAGCGCGTCCCGGTGTTCGGGCCGCACGACGTAGACGAACGCCTCGGTGAAGCCGAGGTCGGCGCGCTGGACGGGGAGGCGGCGGCGCTCGTAGAGCGGCCCCTCGAAGCGATCCAGCCGGCTCATCAGCGCCGGCGTCAGGCCCCGGTAGAGCCGCCCGGCCACGGTGGCGCCCGGGGTCTCGGTGAGGCCGGGGTAGACGCGGTGCCGCACTGCGAGGCGGTGGTAGCCGGTGAGGACGGCGTCTTCGGCGTCGAGCCGCCGGCCCGTGACGGCCTCCATCACCTCGGGGAAGAGCAGCGTGCCGTAGACGAACAGGTTCATCCTGGCGGGGCGGTATCCGCGAGGCGGAACGAGACGCTGCGGTTGGCCTCGCGGTCCGCCTCGGTGCGTTCGGGCCCGGCCAGGCGCGGGGTGCCGGTGCCCACAGCCTCGATCCACGCTCCGGGCAGCCCGCGCTCGACGAGGGCGCGGCGGACGGTCTCGGCCCGGAGCTGGCTCACCCGTCGGTTGCTGCTGGCATCGCCCTCGGAGCTGGCGTGGCCAAGCACCTGCAGCCGCATCGCCGCTCCGGCGGCGTCGGCAGCCTCGTGGAGCTGAATGAGCGTCGTGGCGAGGGCGTCGAGGGCGGCCTCCTGGCCGGGCGCGAGGCGCGCGCTGGCGGCGACGAAGCGCAGCGTCCGGCTCTCGACGTCGTCCGCGAGGGCGTCGAGGC
>JAWWAN010000474.1:0-3586 GCA_033721675.1 Rhodothermales bacterium
CACCGCATCCTCGGCATCTACAGCGACGACGACAGCCAGATCGTCTTCCTCGACACGCCCGGCATCATCCAGCCCCGGTACCGCCTCCAGGAGACCATGATGGACCAGGTGCAGGGCGCCGTGGCCGACGCCGACCTGCTCGTCTTCCTCGCCGAGGCTACCCGCGATACGCCCGACACGTTCAGCCTCGACCAGATCGGCGCCACGCCCGCCATCCTCGCGATCAACAAGATGGACCTGATCCCGCAGGAGCAGGCCCTCCCGCTCGTCGAGAAGTACACAGCCCTGCGTGCCTTCGAGGAGATCGTCCCGGTCTCGGCGCTCAAAGGCTTCAACCTCGACGTGCTGATGGCCGAGATCAAGCGGCGCCTGCCGCTCGGGCCACCGTTCTACCCGAAGGACATGGTGAGCGAGCACCCGGAGCGCTTCTTCGTGGCCGAGATCATCCGCGAGAAGATCTTCGAGCGGTATCGCCAGGAGATCCCGTACGCGGTGGCGGTCAACATCGTGCAGTACGAGGAGCGCGAGGACGAGAAAGACCTGATCGACGCCGAGATCGTCGTCGAGCGTGAGACCCAGAAGGGGATCCTGATCGGGAAAGGCGGGCAGGCGCTCAAGCGCGTCGGCATGGAGGCGCGGAAAGACATCGAGGCCTTTCTGGGGCGGCCGGTCTTCCTGAAGCTGTTCGTGAAGGTCCGCAGCGACTGGCGCAACAGCGACACCTTCCTGCGCTCCTACGGTTACCGCTAGCCTGTCAGCTGCACGCCCAGCCCGCCGGCCACGGCATCGTGCAGGGGCGCGGGTACGGCGGCGCGCGCGAGGTGGTGCCGCTCGAAGGCGCGGCGGCGCGGATAGGTCTTCCGGAGTTCGCCGAAGTAGGCGGCATGCGCCTCCGGGGGGAGCGTGAGCATCCGGCGCAGCCGGCGGTCGTCCGCTCCGACGTCGTACATCTGCCGCACGAGGGCGTCCAGCCACAGCGGCTCGGGGAGCGCCGGATCCGGCGGGACGAGCGCGAGGCGGTCGCCCGGCACCGGGGCGAGGACGGCGGCGGCGTCCCACGCGGGGGGCACCCCGAGAAACCGGCACAGCGCGTCGTAGAGCATCCGGGTGCCGGCCACCTTGCCATCGAACGAGTAGCCGGCGATGTGGGGCGTGGCGAGCGCGGTCTGCCGGAGTAGCGCGGGGTCCGGCGTCGGCTCGTTCTCCCAGACGTCGAGCACGGCGGCGGCGGCGGCGTCTTCCAGTACGTCCCGCAGCGCGGCATTGTCGACGGCGGCGCCGCGCGCGGTATTGAGGAGCCACGCGCCGGGCCTGAGCCGCCGCAGCCGGGTTTCGTCGAAGAGGTGATGCGTGGGGTACGGCCCCGTGCGCGTCATGGGCACGTGCAGCGTGACGGCGTCCGCCTCGGCCAGCACCTGCTCCAGCGGGACGAACGCGAGTGCGCCGGGCGCAGCCGCCGCCCGGGGCGGGTCGTTTCTTAACACGCGCGTTCCGAAATGCTCCAGCCGCCGCGCCAGCCGACCCCCGATGGTTCCACACCCGACGATGCCGACCGTCGCGCCCCGCAGCGGCCTGCCGGAGCGCACCGCCAGCCGCAGCAGCGCCGCCAGCACATACTCGACCACCGAGCCCGCGTTGGAGCCGGGCGCGTGGGCGAACGCGATGCCACGCTCCGCGAGAAGAGCTTGGTCCACATGGTCCGTTCCGATCGTCGCAGAGCCTACGAACCGTACGCGGCTCCCCTCCAGCAGCGCCGCATCGACGCGGGTGACGCTCCGCACGAGCAGCACGTCGGCGTCGCGCACGTCGGCGGCGGTCAGGGCGCGCCCCGGCGCCGTACGGACCGTGCCGACCGCGCCGAAGCCCTCCTCCACGAACGGAATGTTTTCATCCGCGACGATCTTACGTGTCATGTGGCTTTCCGGTGTAGTAGACGGTGCGGTCCCTGCATGCACTGCCGCGCGCGGCGTCGCAGCCGCCTTCGCCAAAGGGGCGCGGGCGAGTCTGGCACGGAAATTACGTGATCGCAGGCGTCGCCTTCCCCGCACCGGGTGATGAAGAAGCCGAGAACGGGATATGAATATTGCAACGCAGTTGCCACAAGCGGCTACGTTACAATATCTTACGACAAACGACATCGGCGAAACCAGAGCGTAACATCGTCGTTGTCGGCTGTAGATCATACTGTGATCTGATGCGCCATCGCGGTCCGAAAGTTGCTCTCGGCCGCCCCTCTCGCGCCCTCTAAGCAGCCCTACTCCCCCTTATGGAGCAGAGCAAACTGCTGATGATGAAGCCGCAGCTCGGAGCGTATTTCTTCTCCCTGCTCGCGGTCTTCGCCGGGGTCTTTGCGCTCCGTGGAGATCTGATGGGAAAAGCCTCGCCCGAGGTGCTCCCGGTACCTGTGGAAGAAGTCGCAGCGGACGCCGCTACCGAGGCCGACCGCCTGCCGGCCAGCCAGATCGAGGCGATTCTCCGTGCGCCCCAGCGCGCCGCCCCGATCTCGCCCGCGCTCATCGACAGCGAGACGCTGTGGCTCGCCCGCTGCATCTTCTCCGAGACGAAGCGGCCGGAAGAGCAGGAGCTCGTCGCCTGGGTGATCCGCAACCGCGTGGATACCGGCTACCGGGGCCAGCACACCTACCGAGACGTCGTGCTGGATCCGTACCAGTTCAGCGCCTTCAACCCCGGCACCCGCACCCGCCTGCGCTACCTCG
Source organism: Rhodothermales bacterium (assembly GCA_033721675.1). Taxonomy (GTDB): domain Bacteria; phylum Bacteroidota; class Rhodothermia; order Rhodothermales; family JAWWAN01; genus JAWWAN01. The sequence goes on from JAWWAN010000474.1 coordinate 2,718, forward strand.
CGCTGGGGCCGGACGCGCAGGTGCCGGGCTGGCGGCGGGCCCTCGCGATCGCTTACGCGGTGCGCCACGCCGATGCGGCGCGGCGCCCCTTCTCGGGCACCACCCGCCACTTCTACAGCGAGCGCTCGATGGTCGGCGCCTCGCACCCTGCCTGGGCCGCCGGCCTGCATCCGGTGAAGCCCCGCCGGCCCGTCGAGCTGGACGCCAAGCGGTTCCGCTTCTTCGAAGACGTGAACTGACGCGCCGCCGGGCCGGGGCCGTCCTCAACGAGACGGTTACGCTCTGCGCTGAACACCCCCTTCCGGGCTCCCGTTCAAGGATCCGACGTCACACGCCGCATCCTTCCGAACCCGCAGCGCACCGGCATGGCTTCGCCTGAACGCACCGCCCCCGACGCCTCCGAGCAGGACTGGCGCCAGGTACTGACCGACGGCAGCGACGCCGCCTTCCGCGACCTCGTCACGCCGCACACCGACGCCCTCCGGGCCGCCGCCCGAAAGGCCCTCGCCTTCTACCACCGCCAGGGATATCTGCGCACGGGCGACCTGACGCCCGAGGAGGTGGCCGGCGAGGCGTTGCTCGCGGCGCGGGCGCACGGCAGCCGGCGCCCGCCGAAGATGGGCCTGCGCGCCTGGCTCCTCGCCACCCAGTACCGCGTGCTGCGCGGCCTGGTGGAACGCCAGCGGGCCTACCGCGACGACAAGGCCGTCTCGCTCGACGCCCCGCTGCCCACCGACCCCTCGCACCGCGCCGGCGACTCCGTCCAGGAGTGGTTCTACGAGTGGTACCAGCCCGACGCGGTCATCACCTGGGAGGACGTCACGCCGAGCCGACGCCCCGTCGATTACGAGATCCCGCTGACCGAGGAC
>JAWWAN010000475.1:0-3586 GCA_033721675.1 Rhodothermales bacterium
ACGCATGAGCCGCGCCGTTTCCATCCAACCCGGGCGGGGCGATGGCTGAGGGGCACGCCGTCATCCGGTGGGCGCGGCGGCTCCGGCCGCTCGCCGGCGCCCCCCTGCGCACGGTGACGATGCCGAAGCGCTGGGGCGACCGGCCCGCCACGCGCGTCGGCCAGCACCTCACGGACGTGCGGACGCACGGCAAGCACCTCCTCCTGCCCCTCTCGGGGGGCGAGACGCTGCACACGCACGCGATGCAGTACGGCTCGTGGCAGGTGGGCACGCCCGGCATGCCCTACCGGAAGGATCCGAAGTACGTCCGCCTCCGGCTGGCCACGGACGCCCACGAGGCCGTCTTCTACCACGGCCCCGTCGTCGAGCTGCTGACGCCTGAGGAGCTGGCCGCGCACCCGAAGCTGAACGCCCTCGGGCCGGACGTGATGGCGCCGGACTTCGACCGCGCCGAGGCGTTCCGCCGGGTACAGGCTGCCGGCACGGAGCCCGTCGGCCCGGTCGTGTTGAATCAGCGCGTGGTGGCCGGGCTGGGCAACATCTACAAGTCTGAGGGGCTCTTCCTCGCCCGCATCGACCCGCGCCGGCCGGCGGCGTCGGTCTCGCGCGCGGAGCTGGAGCGGCTGTGGGACGCCGTCATCCCGCTGATGTGGGAGGGCACCGAGCGCTACGGCAAGACCCGCACGACGACGCCGGCGCTGCAGGAAGAGGGGCACCTGAACTGGGTGTACCGGCGCAAGAACAAGCCCTGCCTCGTCTGCGGCACGCCCATCGCGCTCGTCCGCCTGCCGCCTTTCGAGCGGTCCACCTATCTCTGCCCGGTCTGCCAGCGGTGACGGCCGGTGCCCCCACGACGCACGCACGTTGTGTTTCAGCCGCAGGCGTGTAGATTGTAGGCGATGTAGACAGGAAGGAGGCCGTGCCAGGGTGCAGCACCGCCGCGACGGCGTCCGCCATGTGCCGGGGCGACTTTATTGAACTGGACTTCCGTTTCGTCTCAGCTGCACGGTCAGGACTTCAGGACGAACCTGTTGCAGGGGAGGTAGCGATGAAAAGCCTGCTGATGGCGGCGACGGCATCCGCCATTCTGATAGGATGCCAGGGCGTCCGGTTCGCAGACGCCCCGGTCAACGAGCATCTGCCGACGGCCTTTACCGAGCGGGCCGTCTACCCCGGCGGCGTGGCCGGCTACGAATTCCAGGATCTGGTAGGTAGGATTATCCTGATCGAGGAAGGGCACAACCCCCTGCCTGTCGGGCTCGTGCGGCACACCGGCTTTTCTCCGAGGGTGATCCCGATCACGGAGCCCAACAATTACTATCGCTCGCGGATACAGCGAGGAGCCGAGGCCCAGGGGGCGTATCTGGCGTTCGTCGCCCGCTTCCAAGCAGACGAGATGGCGGAGCTCACGCTGGTAGACGTCGCGCGGGCCGGCATCACCCTGGACAGCACACACATCTGGGATGAACTGCTGGCCGCCCTGACGCGGTGGGTGCGGACGCACCCGAAAGACAGCTCCGCCCAGACACGGCTCTGGGTGCAATCCGTCGTGCTGACGCGGCGCATATTCAACACGCACAGCAAGATCAGTGCGAACGCCTCCGGGCAGATCGGGCACGTCACCGGCGTCGAGACGGGCGTGTACCGCCGGTCTGAGGAAGACATCCAGAGCGTCCTGATCGGCCTGGAAGCCTTCGACGTCGACCGGATGGTCGAGCAGGCGCAGCCGGCGCAGCTGCCCGAGACGGCGCTCGGCGACGTTCGCTTCGTGGGCATGATCGAAGGCGTGATCGAGGCGCCATCCGAAGGCACGTAGCGAATCTATCCGAGGAGGGAGCGAACGATGACGCACCATCCAGACGCAAGCCGGGACCACGCCGTGGTCATCGGGGGCAGCCTGGCCGGGCTGTTCGCCGCGCGCGTCTTGAGCGACCACTACGCGCACGTCACGCTCCTCGAACGCGACCCGGTCCACGACCGCCCGGAGTCGCGCAAGGGCCAGCCGCAGACGCGCCACCTCCACGCGCTGCTCGCGCAGGGGCTGCATTCGATCACGCACCTCTTCCCCGGCATCGACCAGGCGCTCACGGGGGGCGGCGCCGTCCTCGCAGACATGGGCGAGGCGATGCACTGGTACCACTTCGGCGGATACCGGACCCGGTTCACGAGCGGGCTCGTCGGGATGATGATGAGCCGGCCGTTCCTGGAATGGCACGTGCGGCGGCGCGTGCGGGCGCTGCCCAACGTCACCCTGCGGGCGGAGCACGCCGCCCGCGCCCTGGCGACGGACGCCTCCCGGGCGGCCGTCCTCGGGGTGGAAGTAGCGGACCGGCGGAACGGAAACACGCTCCGCACGCTCCGGGCCGACCTGGTGGTGGATGCCACCGGCCGCGGCTCCGCCACACCGCGCTGGCTGGCGGCCCTGGGATACCCCCCGCCTCCAGAGTCCGAGGTGACGGTGCGGGTGGGCTACGCGACCCGGTTCTACCGCCGCCGCCCGGAGGCGCTGCCCGAGAACGAGATGATGCTGATCTTCTCGACGCCGCCGGCGGGCAAGCACCTGACGGCGCTGCTGCCCGTCGAGGGCGGGCGCTGGATCGTCACCAACGGCGGCTGGTGCGGAGACTACCCCCCCGGCGACGAGGCCGGCTTCCTGGACTTCATCCGGCGGATGCCCCGGCCGGATGTCTACGAGATCCTCCGCCAGGCCGAGCCGCTCTCCGAGATCGTCACCCACCGGTTTCCGTCCAACCTGCGGCGCCACTACGAGAAGCTGAACCGCTTCCCCGCGCGGTACCTCGTGCTCGGGGATGCCCTCGCGAGCTTCAACCCGATCTACGGGCAGGGGATGACCTCGGCCGTCCTCCAGGCGCAGGCGCTGGGCGCGGTGCTGGCCGCGCCGCAACGCGGCGCACAGCCCCTCTGGCGGGCCTTCTTCCGGCGGGCGGCGCAGGTGGTGGAGATCCCGTGGCAGCTGGCCGTCGGCGAGGACTTCCGGTACCCGGAGACGGAAGGCCCCAAGCCGCCCTTCACCGACCTCCTCAACCGCTACGTCGCGCGCGTCCACCGGGCCACCCACCACGACCCCGTCGTCTACGCCCAGTTCCTGCGCACGATGAACCTGAAGACCCCGCCCCGCAGCCTGCTCCACCCCCGCATCGCGTGGCGCGTCTTCCGCCCGCGGGCACGGACGGACGAGCGGGCGGCGTCCTGAGCGCGCCGGCCGCCGGCGCGTTGCCCCGCCGCACGCGATTCCGTAGTTTGGTTCGCGGGCGCCGCCCCGGCGGGCGGCCCCGGTGTCTGTACCGCTTCAGAGAGGACGGCGAGCCCATGCTCCTGGCGAAGACAGGATCCATCAAGCTCAAGCATCGCGTGGTCCTGGTTCTGTTCGAGGCTGCGCTCATCGTGCTGGGCGTGCTCCTGGGCCTGCTGGCAAACCAGTGGCGCACGGGGCGGGCCAACGAAGAGACCGCCCGCGCTGCCCTGCGCGCCATCCGGGCCGAGCTGCAGGTCAACCACGAACAGGTCGAGCGGCTGCTGCCGTACCACCAGCAGATTCGCGATTCCCTCTACGTGGTCTCCGTGC
>JAWWAN010000476.1:0-3576 GCA_033721675.1 Rhodothermales bacterium
TCGACGAGGTTCACCGGCACGGCGAAGCCGTAGCCCTCGTACGAGCCGCTCTCGGTGGCGATGGCCGTCGAGATGCCGACGAGCGCGCCGTCGAGGTTGACCAGCGCGCCGCCGGAGTTGCCGGGGTTGATGGCGGCGTCGGTCTGGATGAAGTCTTCGATGCGGAGCGGATCGTCGATGATGTTGACCTGCCGGCCGAGGGCGCTGACGATGCCCGCCGTGACGGTGGAGGTGAGGCGGAACGGGTTGCCGATGGCCAGTACCCACTCCCCGACTTCGAGCCGGTCCGAGTCGCCGATGGTGATCACGGGTAGGGGCTCGTCCTCGGATTCGAGCCGCAGCACGGCCAGATCCGTCGAGGGATCGACGCCGACGATGCGGGCCTCGAACTGCCGCTTGTCGGCCAGCGTCACCAGGATGGTCTCCGCCCGGTCCACCACGTGGTGGTTGGTGACGACGTAGCCCTGCGGGCTGATGATGACGCCGCTGCCGACGCTCTGGCGCGGCAGCTCGCGCAGGAAGCGGTCGCCCTCGCCCTCGAAGTTGTGGAACCAGTCGCGCGGGAGGCCCTGGCCCGGGCCTTCCACCTGGATGTAGACCACCGAGCGGCGCACCTCGCCCGCCACCCCGCGGAACTGCTGGTTGAGCGCCTTCAGATCTACGGTAGCGCCCGCCGGCTCACTGCGCCGCTCCGGCGCGGCCCGCGCCGGCGCCGGGCGCCCCAGCTCGACGCGCTCGACGACGGCGGGCATCACCTCAGGCACCGCCCGGCTGTTGATCACGAAGAGCATCAGCAGGATGCCGCCGAACAACCCGACCAGCACCAGCCCGATGCCGATGAGCAGGGACGAAGGACGTGCGGTGCGGGGTGCGTTCATGCGTCTCGCAGCTAGCGGTGAGCGGGACTTCTGCCCTGTTAATCTACAACGCGCGCCGATTGTTGCACAGGTTACAGAATAATGGCGGCCCTGGGCGTGGGGTCTGCGGGCCTCCCGTACAGCCCTTCCCTCAGGATCGGCCGCGTGCGGTGCGGAGTCAAGCGCGGCCCCGTCAGGCGGAGGCGGGCAGGATGGCCGGCGGTCCGGCGGGCAGGCCGGCGAGCGTACAGACGGCGGCGTGCGCCTCGCGGGCCAGCACCTTGCGATCCCGCCCGGCCGTCGGGATCGGCGCGCCCACGCGCACCCGGAAGTCGAGGCGGCGGAGGGCCGCCAGCGACAGGGCATGCTCCACGAACGTCTGCCCGTTGTCTGCCCAGGTCGCTTCTTCGCGCCGCGAAGGATCCCCCTCGACGGCTTCGACGGCCAGCGCGAGCGGCAGCACCGCCCCGCCGTCCATCCCCGCGACGGCCTCGAAGGCGCCCGTCTTGAACCGGCGCACACTCACGCCCCGGCTCGTGGTGCCCTCGGGAAAGACGAGGACGGTGACGCCGGCCTCCAGCTTGCGCCGCACCTGCGCCACGAACGTCTCGGTCTGCGTCACGCGCGTGCGGTGGACGAACAGCATCCCGTGCGTGCGGCACACCCACCCCACGAGGGGCCACCGCCGCAGCTCGGCCTTGCCGGCAAAAGCGATGGGCACCTGCGAGGCCAGCACGATGGGGTCGAGCACGCCGAGGTGGTTGCATACGGCCAGCATCGGTGCCTGCGGCGGCGTGCCCTCCCGCGCCACGCGGACGCCCAGCGCCCGGCACACACGCCGGACGCCGCGCTGCTGGCGGCGCGCCCGGTACGCCGCGCGCCCTTCCTGCGGGCGGAAGCGCACGCCGAGGCTCGTCACTGCCGTGTGGGAGATCAGGATCCAGACCACGCGCACCGCTCGCCAGTACCGACGCATCCTGCGATCTCGAAGTGTGGAGTACGGATGGATTACTCGCCGGCCACGAAGCGCTCCCGGCCGCCGACGACGGTGCGCAGCACACGCACCGCAGGGATCGCTACGGGGTCGATCTCGAACAGATCCTCCGAGAGGACGACGAAGTCGGCGTAGCGGCCAGGGGCGAGCATCCCGAGGCGCTCCTCCTGGAAACCGGCATACGCGTTGTGCGCGGTGTAGGCCCGCAGCGCCTGCGCCACGCTGATCTTCTGGCCGGGCACCCAGCCCTCGGGGTGCGCGCCGTCGAACGTGCGGCGGGTGACGGCGGCGTAGATGCCCTCCAGCGGAGACAGCGGCGCCACGGTCCAGTCGGAGCCGAACGTGAGCGTGGCGCCGGCGCCGAGGAGGCTGGCGAAGGCGTAGGTGGTCTGGATGCGCTCGGGGCCGATGCGCTTCTCGGCCCACCGGCCGTCGTCGATGGCGTGGTAGGGTTGCATGGACGGGACGACGCCCAGCCGGGCGATCCGCCGGATGGCCTCGGGCGTCAGGTGCTGGGCGTGCTCGATGCGATGGCGGCGGTCGCGGGGGCCGTTCGCGGCGGCGGTCTCTTCGTAGCGATCCAGCAGCCAGTCGTTGGCGCGGTCGCCGATGGCGTGGATGGCGAGGTGCAGGCCGGCGGCGTCGGCGTCGAGGATCCACTGGCGCAGCAGGGTGGTGTCCGTGACGACGAGGCCGGCGGTCTCGGGCGCATCGTCGTAGGGATCGTAGAACCAGGCCGTCGTCGAGCCCAGCGAGCCGTCCACGAACGCCTTGAGGCCGCCCCAGCGGAGGTCGTCGTCCCCCAGCCCGTGCTCGGCGCGGTACTCGGCGAGGCGCGGCCAGGTGGCGAGGGGGACGAGGCTGTAGACCCGCAGGCGGAGGCGGCCGGCGGCGTGGGCACGGCGGAACGTGGCGAGGTCCGTCCACCCGCCGAAGCTGCCGACGTCGTGGACCTGGGTGACGCCGAGGGCGAGGGCGTGGTCCATCGCGCGGTCCAGCGCCTCGTCCAGCGCGGCCTCGGTGGGCGGTGGCATCACACGATAGACCAGGCTCATGGCCTCGTCCTTGAGGACGCCCGTCGGCGCACCGGTGGCGGGGTCGCGGACGATGGTGCCGCCCTCGGGGTCCGGCGTCTCGGCGGTGATGCCGGCGCGTTCGAGGGCGGCGGTGTTGGCGAGCGCCATGTGCCCGTCGAGCCGGTTGACGAAGACGGGCCGGCCGGCCGTCAGGCGGTCGATCCAGTCGCGGTGCGGGAGTTCGCCGCCCCAGCGTTCGTGGTCCCAGTCGCCGCCGGTGATCCAACGGTCCTCGTCGTCGGAGAGGGTCTCGGCGAAGGCGCCGAGGCGGCGGGCGAACTCGGCGGGCGTATCGGCGTCGCGCAGGTTCACGCTGGCCAGCTGGAAGCCGCCGGAGAGGAAGTGCGTGTGGTTGTCGATGAAGCCGGGCACGACGAAGCCGCCGCCGAGATCGATGGTCCGCGTGGTCGCCCCCGCGAGCGCCTCGACGTCCGGCGCCGCGCCGACGGCCACGATCGCGCCCCCGGCCACGGCCAGGGCTTCGGCCCACGGATTCGTGGGGTCGCCCGTCCAGATGCGGGCATTCGTGTAGACGGCCTCGGGTGCCTGGGCCGCCGCCGCGAGCGGGAACATCAGCATCAACGAGAGCAGGGGCAGAGAGCGGATCATGGGCCGGGAGCTAGGGGCCGAGCAGACACCTCCGCCCCAA
>JAWWAN010000477.1:0-3576 GCA_033721675.1 Rhodothermales bacterium
CCGGGTGTACGTGGCGAGGGCGTCGTCCGGCAGCCCGAGGTCGCGTTCCTGGATCTCGGCGGCGAGGAAGAGGCTGCGGTCGGCGAGGAAGCTCTGCGGGTGGATCAGCGGGATCTCGCCGAAGGCGGCGAGGGCGTCTTCGGTGCGGCCGGCCTCGCGGAGGGCGCGGGCGCGGAGGAAGCGCGCGTCGTCGGCGATGGGGTGCTGGGCGAAGGCGTCCAGGAGGGCGTCGAGCCGGTCGACGGCCGCCTCGGCGCGGCGCTGGCGGTGCAGCAGGCCGGCCTCGGCGAAGCCGCGCAGCGCGGCGTCGAGGGAGTCCGGCCCCCGGTTCTCGAGGAGCAGCACCTTCAGCTCGATGGCGTCGTTGGCGACGTCCGTGGAGGTGTTCTCGTCGAGGACGGAGGCGAGGGTCTGGGCGGCGTCGAACTCGCCCCGGTAGAAGTGGATGAGGGCCTGCTCGTAGCGCGCCAGCTCGGCCAGCTCGCCGATGCGGAGTTCGTCGATGAGGCGGGTGAAGAGGAGCAGGGCGTCGTCGAGGTCGCCGCGCGTGAGGGCGATGCGGCCGAGGTCGAAGCGGGCCTGGTAGGCGGCCTGCGTGTGCGGGTAGCGCTCGGCGACCTCGGCGAGCGTGGCGCCGGCCTGGTCGAGCTCGAAGAAGACGTCCTGCTGGAGGCGCCCGATGCGGCGCAGCACCTCGGGGTAGCTGACGTGGTTGGGGTGTTGCTGGAGGAAGGCGCGGTAGGCGGCGAGGGCGGCGTCGTAGTGGGGGGCGGGGAGGCGGGTGCCGCGGTCGTCGTAGATGCGTTCGCGCGTTTTCTCGGCCCAGCGCTCGTGCATCTCGGCGAGCCCGAGGCGGGCCTCCGGCGCGGTGGGGGCGCCGGCGTAGCGGTCCAGGATCTCCTCGTAGGCGCGGAGGGCGACGTCGTAGGCGGCAGCGTCGGCGGCGCGCTGGGCGAAGTCGAAGAGGACGCGGCCGTCCTCCTTCTCGAGCCGGTCGATGGCGCGGTAGGCGTCGAAGGCGTCGTCGAAGCGCTCGGCCTCGATGTAGAGCCAGGCGAGGAGCTCGCGGTAGGCGCGGTTGAGGGGTTGGCGGCGTACGCCGCGCTCGGCGGCGGCGATGCTGGCCGGCAGGGCGCCCTCCTGTTCGAGCGTGCGGGCGAGGCGGCTGCGGACGTACGAGAGCTGCCGCTCGCTGACGGCCAGCAGCCCGAGGTATTCGTCCATCGCCTCTTCGTGGCGGCCGGTGAGGGCGTAGAGGTAGGCGAGGTCCGCCTGGTAGAGGTTGTGCTGGCCGAGGCGGCGGCGCCCGGCCTCGAGCACCTCGATGGCCTGTTCGAGCAGGCGCACCTCCAGCATGGCGCTGTAGATGGTGCGGTAGGCGGTCTCGGTGCGGGGGGCGTCCTCCAGGGTCTGCTGCCAGAGCGCGAGGGCGCCGGCCTCGTCGCCGTTCAGGTAGACCAGTCGGGCTTTCTCGGCGTGGAGGCCGGTGGCGTCGGCCGGCGGGTGCTCGGCGATGCGGCGCTCGACGAGGGCCACGGCGTCGTCGTACCGCTTGATGTTCTCGTAGGCCTCCTTCAGCCCCTCGAAGAAGACGTACGTCTCGGGGCTCTCTGCGTAGAGGTCTTCCAGCAGCGCGATGGCGCGCTCGTACTGGCCGCCGCGCAGGTAGGTGCTGGCGAGGTGGTAGCGCGCCACGTGCGAGCTGTCCACCTCGGCGACCTCGGCCCGGCTGTTGACGATCCGTTGCGCCGACGCCGGGAGGGCGGCCAGCAGAAGCACGGCGAGAAACAGAAAACGACGCATACCGGCGAGGGCTTGGCAGGTCCGGGCTGGAAGGTTCTTCCGGTAGCACCGGCGCCGCCGTGCAGAACCTTTAACCGAGTGATCTTCTAACGAACAACGCAGGGGAGGTTTCACCGCGTAACGGTTCCTTCCCGCGGCGGCGCGGAAGCAAAAGGCGGCGTCGGACGTTGGTAGGCTCGCCACCTCGCCTCGATTGCTCGCGTCATGCTCCCCACCGATCCTGCTGCCTTCTCTGCCAACGGCGCGCCGCGCGGCCTCTGCCTCCTCGGGGCCACCGGCTCCATCGGCACGCAGACGCTGGACGTGGTGCGGCTCTTTCCAGACCGGTTCCGCGTGGTGGCCCTCACGGCGCACCGGAACGCCGCGCTGCTGGCCGAGCAGGCGCATGCCTTCCGGCCGGCGTGCGTGGTCATCGGGGACGAGGCGGCGGCGCCCGCGCTGCGCGAGGCGCTGGCCGGGACGGGCACGCGCGTGCTCGTGGGCGAGGCCGGGCTGTGCGAGGCCGCCACGCTGGCGGAGGTAGACACCGTGGTGGCCGCCGTCGTCGGGGTGGCGGGGCTGGCGCCCGTGCTGGCCGCCGTGGAGGCGGGCAAGACCATCGCCCTCGCCAACAAGGAGACGCTCGTGGTGGCCGGTGCGCTCGTGGGCCGCCTCGCGGCCGCGCACGGCGCCGCGCTGATCCCCGTAGACAGCGAACACTCGGCCATCTTCCAATGCCTCGCCGGCGAGCCCCACGCCGCCGTCGAGCGGCTCGTGCTGACGGCCTCCGGCGGGCCGTTCCGCACCCGCCCCGCCGAGACGTTCGGGCAGATCACGCGCGCCGAAGCCCTCGACCACCCCAACTGGTCGATGGGCGCCAAGATCACCGTGGACTCGGCCACGATGATGAACAAGGGCCTCGAAGTCATCGAGGCGCGGTGGCTCTTCGACCTGCCGCCCGAGCAGATCGAGGTGCTCGTCCACCCGCAGTCCATCGTCCACTCGATGGTCACCTTCGTGGACGGGTCGACCAAGGCGCAGCTCGGCATGCCGGACATGCGGGGGCCGATCCAGTACGCGCTCAGCTACCCGGACCGCTGGCCCGCCCCGCACCCCCGCATCGACTGGAGCCGGCTGGCCCGGCTGGATTTCGAGCCGCCGGACGTCGCGAAATTTCCGTGTCTGCGGCTGGCCTACGCCGCGCTCCGCGCCGGCGGCACGGCCCCGGCCGCGCTCAACGCCGCCAACGAGCAGGCCGTGGCCCTGTTCTTGCAAGACCGCCTCCGGTTCGTCGATATCCCGCGGGCCATCGAGGCGGCGCTGGAAGCCGATGCCGGGCCGGCGGAGCATCCTTCCTACGCGGCGCTCGTAGAGGCCGACGCCGCCGCGCGCCGCCGCGTGCTGGAACTCAGCGGCGTGCCTTCCGATTGAAACCGCACTTTTCCGTGTACCCGTGCTCCTGGGCGTGCCGGCTTCCGCCGCCGGGGCAGCCCCCCGCTGAAGACGCACGCTCCTCACCGCGCGAGCACCCAACAAGCAGCCGAACGTGGACATTCTCATAGCCGTACTCTCCGTCCTGCTGGCGATCATGATTCTCGTGTTCGTCCATGAGATGGGGCACTTCCTCACCGCCAAGTTCTTCGGGATGCGCGTCGAGCGCTTCTCGGTCGGCTTTCCGCCCAAGATCGTCGGGAAGCAGATCGGCGAGACCGAGTACGTCATCGGCGCCACGCCCCTGGGCGGCTACGTCAAGATCGCCGGGATGGTGGACGAGAGCATGGACACCGACTTCGC
>JAWWAN010000478.1:0-3563 GCA_033721675.1 Rhodothermales bacterium
GCGCCGCGCGTGCGCTACCTGCTCGACGGCGTCGTGCGCGGCATCGGGGACTACGGGAACGCCTTCGGCGTGCCCACCGTCGGCGGCGAGGTCTACTTCGACGCCAGCTACGAGGGCAACCCCCTGGTGAATGCGATGAGCGTGGGCGTCGTGAAGGTGGGGCAGACCGCCTCGGCCACGGCCGAGGGCGTCGGCAACCGGGTCTACATCGTCGGCTCAGCCACGGGCCGCGACGGCATCCACGGCGCGACGTTCGCGTCCGAAGAGATCACTGAGGAGAGCGAGGCCCGGCGGCCGAGCGTGCAGGTGGGCGATCCGTTCACCGAGAAGCTGCTTTTGGAGGCCACGCTGGAGGCCATCCGCGAGGGCCTCGTCGTCGGCATCCAGGACATGGGCGCCGCCGGCCTCACGTGTTCCTCGTGCGAGATGAGCGCCAAGGGCCACAGCGGCATGGTGCTCCACCTGGAGCGCGTGCCCGCCCGCGAGCCCGGCATGACGCCCTACGAGCTGATGCTCTCCGAGAGCCAGGAGCGGATGCTCATCGTCTGCACGCCCGAGCAGGCGGAGGGGCTGGAGGCCGTCTTCGAGAAGTGGGACCTCCACGCCGAGCACATCGGCGAGGTCACCGGCGACGGACGCGTGAAGGTCTTCTGGCACGGCGAGTTGGTGGCGGACGTGCCGGCCGAGCACCTCGTCCTCGGCGGCGGCGCGCCGGTCTACCACCGCGAGACGCGCCGCCCCGCCTACCTCGACGCCGTCCGCGCCCTCGACCGCGACGCCGTGCCGGACGTCGTGCCGGCCGAGGCCGCCGAGGTTTTGCAACGCCTCCTCGGGGCGCCCAACATCGCCTCCAAGCGGTGGGTCTTCGAGCAGTACGACACCATGGTGCGCACGAATACGATCGCCGGGCCGGGGCCGAGCGACGCCGCGCTCGTCCGCATCAAAGGGACGAACAAAGGGCTGGCCGTCAAGACCGACTGCAACGGGCGCTACGTCTACCTGAACCCGCGCCGGGGCGGGCAGATCGCCGTCTGCGAGGCCGCGCGCAACGTGGTCTGCGCCGGCGGCAAGCCCCTCGCCATCACCAACTGCCTCAACTTCGGCAACCCGTACAAGCCCGAGGTCTACTGGACCTTCTCCGAGGCCGTGGGCGGCATGGGCGACGCCTGCCGCCGGCTGGGCACGCCCGTCACCGGCGGCAACGTCAGCTTCTACAACGAGAACCCGGACGGCGCCGTCTTCCCGACCCCGACGATCGGCATGCTCGGGCTCGTGGATGACCTCGCCGCGCACGCCACCACCGCCGGCTTCAAGGCCGAGGGCGACGTCGTCTTCCTGCTCTCGCCCGCCGCGTGGCGCTACCGCGACGACCTGGGCGGCTCCGAATACCTCGCCTTCATCCACCACCGGACGGCCGGCGACGCGCCGCACCTCGACCTCGACGAGGAGGCCGCCGTGCAGGACGCCATGCTCGCGCTCATCCGCGCCGGCCACGTGCGCCACGCCCACGACGTCTCGGACGGCGGCCTCGCCGTCTGCCTCGCCGAGAGCGCCCTCTTCAGCGGTCTCGGCGCCGACCTCGCGCTCGACCCCGACGGCGACCTCCGGCTCGATGCCCTGCTCTTCGGCGAGGCGCAGTCCCGCATCGTCTTCTCGGTGGCCCCGGAGCATACCGAGGCCATCGCCGGGGTGTTGGAAGGGAGGGCGGTGCAGATCACCCGGCTCGGCACCGTGGGCGGCACGGCGTTGCGGCTGGCCGTCCGCGGGGCGCCGCTCTTCGCGCTGGAGCTCGATGCGCTGCGGGCGCCCTACGAGCAGGCCCTCCCGGCGCGCATGGAGGGCCGCGCCCCGGAGGCGTGACCGCTGCGGCCACCCCCTGCTGCGTTTCACGTTTTACGCAGATGAACCTATCCCGTTAAAAAGGGGATAGTTGGGCGGCAGAGGCCGATCCGGCAGAAACCCGCCCCGATCCCCTGTTGTAACAAATGATCACCGCACAGGCACTAACGTCCTGTTAACGACCTGTACATCCAACCACGTAACGCGGAGAAAACGAGATGGCCGACAACGCCAAATACGTGACCGCCACCGACAGCAACTTCCAGGAGGAGGTCCTCAACGCCGACGTCCCGGTGCTGGTGGACTTCTGGGCGGCGTGGTGCGGCCCGTGCCGCATGATCGCCCCCACGATAGAAGAGCTCGCCGCCGAGTATGAGGGCCGCGCCAAGGTCGTCAAGCTCGACGTCGACGACAACCCGCAGACGGCCATGCAGTACGGCGTCCGCAGCATCCCCACGCTCCTGTTCTTCAAGGACGGCGAGGTGGCGGACCAGCTCATCGGCGCGGTGCCCAAGAAAGCCCTCGCCGAGAAGCTCGACGCGCTCGCCAGCCAGCCGGCCTGACGCCCAAGGTTGAATCTTCGCAATGCGCGGTGTATCGTCTCGGAGGAGGCTCTACGCCCGCAGTGCGCCTGTTTTCTCGGAGGAGGGCCGGCACCTGGTGGCGGGCCCTCCTCCGGGCTTTTTTCTGCCGTTCCTCGCTTTCGTCACCCAGCGATCCACCCGTTGCCATGCAGCAGAATCCTACGCCGGACGTCAGCCGCCTCGACGCCTTCGACTTCTCGCAGGCCGAGCGCCGGCAGGTGGTGATCATCGGCACGGGCCCGGCGGGCTTCACCGCCGCGCTCTACACGGCCCGGGCCAACCTCGAACCGCTCGTCTTCAAAGGGCCGGAGCCCGGCGGCCAGCTCACCACCACCACCGACGTCGAGAACTACCCCGGCTACCCGGATGGCATCATGGGGCCGGAGATGATGCAGGAGTTCGAGCAGCAGGCCGCCCGCTTCGGGGCGGACATCCGCTACGGCACCATCTCGCAGGTCGACTTCGGGCAGCGGCCCTTCCGCCTCCTCGTCGATGACGAGACGCCGATCCTGGCCGACGCCGTGATCGTGGCCACCGGCGCCTCGGCCCGGTACCTCGGCCTGGAGAACGAGAAGCGGCTGCTCGGGCGTGGCGTCTCGGCCTGTGCCACCTGCGACGGCGCCTTCTTCCGGGGCGTCGAGGTGGCCGTCGTCGGCGGCGGAGACACGGCCATGGAGGAGGCCCTCTTCCTGACGCGCTTCGCCAAGCACGTCTATGTCATTCACCGGCGGGACGCGCTGCGAGCCTCCAAGATCATGCAGGAGCGCGCCTTCGCCAACGAGAAGATCACCTTCCTCTGGAACACGGAGGTGGCGGACGTACTGGGTGAAAATGAAGTGACGGGGCTGCGCCTCAAAAACCGCGAGACCGGAGCGGCGTCTGAGCTAGCAGTGACGGGGCTTTTCATCGCCATCGGACACAAGCCTAACACCGACATCTTCAAAGGATGGCTGGCCATGGATGAGCAAGGGTACATTCGAAACCGGCCCGACTCGTCCTACACCGACATCCCGGGCGTGTTCGTGTCGGGCGATGCGCAGGACCACGTCTACCGGCAGGCCGTCACGGCGGCCGGCTCGGGCTGCATGGCGGCGCTCGACGCCGAGCGGTTCCTCGCCTCGCGCGAAGGGCACCTGGAGA
>JAWWAN010000479.1:0-3562 GCA_033721675.1 Rhodothermales bacterium
AAGAACGCCATGCGGGCGAAGTTCGACCACATCCTCGTCCCCATCGCCGGGGAGCTCATCGTGCCCGAGCAGCGCGCGCACGTCACCTTCGACGCCTTCTTCGGCAACACGATGTTCCACGAGGTGGCCCACGGGCTGGGCATCAAGAAGACCATCGACGGCACCGACCGGACCGTGCGCGAGGCGCTCCTCGAACACGCCTCGGCCATGGAGGAGGGCAAGGCGGACGTGCTCGGCCTCTACATGGTCTCCAAACTCCACGAGGAGGGCGAGTGGGAGGCGGACCTGATGGACCACTACACCACGTTCCTCGCCTCCATCTTCCGCTCCATCCGCTTCGGCTCGGCCAGCGCCCACGGGCGCGCCAACCTCATCCGGTTCAACTACTTCAAGGAGCGCGGCGCCTTCACGCACGATCCGGAGACCGGCACCTACCGCGTGGACTTCGGCACCATGACGGACGCCATGAACGCCCTCTCCGACCAGATCCTGCGCCTCCAGGGCGACGGCGACTACGCGGCCGTCGACGCCTTCGTCCAGCAGTACGCGCAGATGGACCCACAGCTTCAGGAAGACCTGGACCGGCTGGACGCCGAGGGCATCCCCGTGGACATCGTCTACGAGCAGGGCGTGGACGTGCTGGGCCTGTAGAGGGCACGAGCGGCACCACAGAAAAACCGGGGACGGGGAGGCGCTGCGATGCCTGCCCCATCCCCGGTTTTCTTTGTTCGGATGGCGTCGCCGACGGCTTCCTACGCCGCCGCTTCGCCGGGGAGGCGGCGGGCGCGGGTGCGGGCCGGGGCCGCCGGGGTGCCGGAGCCAGCCGCGTCCAGCTCGATGATGAACGTGGCGCCCTGGCCGGGCTCGCTCTCGGCCCAGACCCTTCCGCCGTGCAGCTCCACGATCTGCTTGACGATGGAGAGGCCGAGGCCCGTCGAAGACTCGTCGCTGGTGGGCGTGGCCGAGAGGCGCTGAAACTTGCCGAAGAGCATCTGCTTGTCCTCGTCGGTGAGGCCCGGCCCCTGATCCCGCACGCTGAAGCGGACGCGCCCGTCGTGGCGGCGCACCGTCACCCAGATGTTCTTGTCGAAGGGCGAGTACTTGATGGCGTTCGAGACGAGGTTGTCCATGGCGTCCCGCAGCCACTCGCGCGCGCCGAGGACGATGCAGGGGTCGCCGTCCTCGGCCGTCAACACGAGCGTCTCGCCCTTGCGCTCGGCCTGCGGGCGGTTCAGGCGGACGACCTCGCGCGCGATCTCGACGGCGCTCACCGGCGCGCGGTCCATCACGAGCTCGCCGCTCTCCAGCGCCTCCGAGTCGAGGATCTTGCCGACCATCGAGAGCATCTGGTCCGAGGAGGCATGGATCAGGTCGAGCAGCTCCAGGCTGTGCGGCTGGGTGCTCGCCAGCTCGGTCTTGAGGATCTTGGCGAACTCCCGGATGCCGTTGAGCGGGTTCTTGAGGTCGTGCGCGGCGATCCGGAGGAGCTGCGACTTCATCTCGGAGACCTCGCGGAGGTCGTCATTCGTCTGGCGCAGTTCGGAGTTGAGCGTCTGCAGCGTGCGCTTCTGGTCGGCCAGGGCCAGCAGGTTGCGCACCCGCGCCAGCAGCTCGCGGGCGCTGAACGGCTTGGTCAGGTAGTCGTCGGCGCCGGCGTCCAGGCCCTGGATCTTCTCGTCGAGCGAGGCGCGCGAGGTGAGCAGGATGATGGGCGTGTGGCTGATCGCGGCATCCGCGCGGACGGCCTGGCAGAGTTCGTAGCCGGTCATGCGCGGCATCTGGACGTCGCTGACGATGAGGGCGGGCCGCTCGGCGCGGGCCTTCTCGTAGGCGTCCCGGCCGTCGAAGGCCGTCGTGATGCGGTAGGTCTCGCGCAGGCAGCTCGCCACGTAGTCGCGGATCTCGGGGTTGTCGTCGGTGACGAGCACGAGCGGGGCGTCCGCAGCGACCGGCGCCGCCTCCTGCAGGGCGAGGTCGGGATCGTCGAAGACGACGAGCTCGACGAGGGCGCCGTGCGAGACGGGCGTGGCCGGGGCGTCGTCCAGGCTGAAGGCCGGCGGCGTGCCGTCGCTCCGGTAGGGCAGCGTGACGACGAACGTGGTGCCCTCGCCCAGCGTGCTCTCGACCTCGATCGTGCCCTCGTGCAGGTCCACGAGTTCTTTGACGAGCGAGAGCCCGATGCCGGTGCCTTCCTGCACTTTGGAGACGGCGCCGTCCACCTGGTGGAAGCGGTCGAAGACGTAGGGCAGCTCGGCGGCCGGGATGCCGGGGCCGGTATCCGAGACGCGAATCTGGACGGCCTCGCCCTCGGCGGCGGCGGCCACCGCGCCGATCTCCACCCGGATGGATCCTTCCTCGGGGGTGAACTTGATGGCGTTGGAGAGCAGGTTGAAGAAGACCTTCTCCAGCTGCCCCGGGTCGAACAGCATCGGTAGCTGGGGGGGCTCGCTCTCGAAGGTGAGCGCGAGCTGCTTGCGCTCGGCGAAGGCCGTGAACGAGACGACGATGCCCTCGACGAGCTGCACCAGATCCGCCTGCCTCGGCTTGAGCTGGAGCTGGCCGGATTCGAGCTTCGAGACGTCGAGCAGCTGGTTGATCAGGCGCAGCAGCAGGCGGGCGTTGCGCAGCATGATCTCGAGCTGGCGGCGGAGGCTGTCGCTGAGCGGCCCGTAGACGCCCATCAACGCGTTCTCCAGCGGACCGATGTTGAGCGTCAGCGGCGTGCGGAACTCGTGCGAGATGTTGTTGAAGAACCGGGTCTTGATCCGGTCCATCTCCTGCAGCCGCTCGGCCTGTTCCTCGATGACGCTCTTGGCCTGCTGCACCTGCTCCTTCCGGTGCTCGGCCTCGCGGCGGGCCTCCTCGGTCTGGCGCAGCGCTTCCTCGGTGCGTTCCTTCTCTTCGCGCAGGTCGGCGGTGCGGGCCTCCACCTGCTCTTCCAGCTCGCGCTGGCGATGCTTGAGGTGGCGCACGCGGAGGCGGTAGGCCG
Source organism: Rhodothermales bacterium (assembly GCA_033721675.1). Taxonomy (GTDB): domain Bacteria; phylum Bacteroidota; class Rhodothermia; order Rhodothermales; family JAWWAN01; genus JAWWAN01. Next base: position 2,990 of record JAWWAN010000479.1, read on the forward strand.
TCAGCGCCGCCACGATCAGCAGGAGCGCGCAGAAGACGTAGAAGAGCGGCCGCTGGTAGAAATACGGCTTGAGATAGAACGAGAACGTGGCGGGCTCACTCCACACGCCTTCGTCGTTGCGGGCGATCACGCGGAAGGTGTAGGCGCCGGGGGCGAGGTTCGGGTAGAAGGCCTCGCGGCGGGTGCCGTAGTCCTTCCATTCCTCCTCCATGCCTTCGAGCATGACGCGGTACTGCACCTTGTCCGGCGCGCGCAGGCTCAGGCCGGCGTACTGGAACGTGATTTCGTCGTGGCCCGGCGCCAGCTCGACGACCTCCGGCCCGATCGGCAAGGCGCCGTCGGCGGAGACGCTCTCGAGGACGATGCGTGGCGGCTGGTCGTTGCGCGAGATGTGGCTCGGCGCGATGCCGGCGATGCCGCCGCCGGTGGTCGGGAACCAGAGGCGCCCGTCGGCGGCCTTCCAGCCGGCGGGCTGGGTGCCGCCCATGAACTCGTGGCGCTTGAGTCCGTCCGAGGCGTCGAAGATGACGGGGTTGAGGCGGGCCTCCGGGTTGCTCGCGTGCCGGTCCAGCG
>JAWWAN010000480.1:0-3558 GCA_033721675.1 Rhodothermales bacterium
CGCCCCTACGTGCCGGTGGCGACCCGCGCGAACGCCTGCGTCAGCACGTCTTCCACCAACACGCGCGCGAGGTGGCGGCGGTACCCGGCGGTGGCGTGGATGTCGTTGCCCGGGTCGATGTCGTGGTCGATGGCCTCGGCGGCGGCGCGGATGCCCTCGGGCGTCGGCGTCTCGCCGACGAGCAGGCGTGCGGCCGACGGCGCGGGTGTGGGGCCGTCGCCCACGCTGAGGAGGGCGAGGCGGGCCGTGCGGCAGCGCCCGCGCTCGTCGAGCGCCACGTGGGCGGCCACGCCGACGAGGGCGTAGTCGCCATGGCGGCGCGCCACCTCGCGGAAGGCCCACCCGCTGCGGGGGGGCGGGGGCGGCAGAGCGATTTCGGCGAGCAGCTCGTCCGGTTCGCGCGCCGTGGAGAAGAAGGCCGTGTAGAAATCGGCGGCATCGAGCCAGCGGTCGCCGCGTACGCTGCGCAGGCACAGCCGGGCGCCGAGCGCGAGCATCACGGCGGGCAGCTCGGCGGCGGGGTCGGCGTGGGCGAGGCTGCCGCCTACCGTGCCCCGGTTGCGGATCGGCGGGTGTGCCACGCAGGCCAGCGCGGCGGCCAGCAGGGGCGCCCGCTCGGCGACGCGGGGGTCGCGTTCAGCCGTCCGCTGCCGGACCATCGCGCCGAGGCGGAGGCCGCCGTCGTCCGTGCTGTACAGGGGGGTGAGCGTCTCGATCCGGTTGAGATCCACCAGGACGGCCGGGCGCGCGAGGCGGAAGTTCATCGCGGGCACGAGGCTCTGGCCGCCGGCCAGCGGCACGGCGTCGGGGCCATGCTCGGCCAGGAGCGCGAGGGCCTCCGCCTCGGTCTCCGGCGCGGCGTATCGAAAAGGGGGCGGCTTCACCGGGCGGGGAACGAATCGGCGGGCAGGGCGGCGGTCGGGGCGGCGGTCGGGGAAGCGGGTGCCGGACGCGGGCTCACAGCACGAACAGCACGAGGAGGAGCAGGATCAGCAGCGCCACGGCGGCGAGGCCCCAGGCGAAGGCCGGCGAGCGTACCGTCTCGGCCGCCACGTCCTTCGCCACGCCCCGCGCGAAGTCGGCCTGGGTGGGCGGAGTGAACGTCGGGGGGGGCGCGGGGGCCTCGGCCTCGGGGGGGGCAGCCTCCGCGGCGGTCCCGGGCTCGGGATCCGTAGCGGGCGTGTGCTCGGCGTGGAGGCGGGCCTGCAGGGCGCCGTTCATGGCTTCGAGGCTCTGGCGCGTGAGGCTCTTCGAGACCGTGTCGAGCATGCGCTGGCCCACGCTGGCGATGCGCCCGCCCACCTGCAGCGAGGCGTCGTAGTGCATCTGCGTCGTCTGCGGTCCGTCCTCGGCCAGCGTCACCACGGCCTGGCCGCGCGCGAAGCCGGTCGGGCCCTGGCTGTTCACGTTCATCGTGTACTGCTCGGGCGGCTCCTTGTCGGTCAGGGTGATGGTGGTGTCGAAGACGCCGTTGACGGGGCCGACCTTCACCTGCATCTTGGCGCGGTACGTGTCGTCGTCGGTCTTGGTGAATTCGCGCGCGCCGGGCATGGCGGCCTGGAGCACGTCGGGGTCCTGCAGGAGGTCCCACACCGCCTGGCGGGGTCCGTCGAACGTATAGTCGCCTTCGAGTTGCATGGCGCATCGGCAGGGCTGGTGGAGGAGAGGGGGTACCGACATGATACGGCGCGGACGCCAGAAACGGGCGATGGCGTGCGCGGCCGCCTGCGATCAGGCAGAGGACGGACCTGGGGCGCGCGTCACGAGCTCGAAGACGCGGCTCGGGCTCAGCGGGATCTCGGTGATCTCCCGCCCGTCGAGGCCGAGGGCGTCTTCGAGCGCCTGCGCGAAGAGGGCGCCGACGGGGATCGCGCCGGCCTCGCCCGCCCCTTTGACGCCGAGCGGGTTCAGCGGCGAGGGGGTCTCTACATGGTCCGTCTCGATAGGCGGTACGTCGGTGGCGGTGGGCAGGAGGTAGTCCATGAACGAGGCGTTGAGCAGCTGCCCGTAGTCGTCGAAGGCGAGGTGCTCGAAGAAGGCGTTGCCGAGGCCCTGGGCCACGCCGCCGTGCATCTGCCCTTCGAGGATCATCGGGTTGATGACCCGGCCGCAGTCGTGGACGACTACGTAGCGGTGGATCGTTACGTCGAACGTCTCCGGATCCACTTCGAGGATCATGGCGTGGACGCCGTTGGCCGTGGCGCCGCGCTCGGGGCCGAAGTAGGCGGTGGCCTCCAGGCCGGGCTCGGTGCCGGGGCGGACGGCGCCCCGCAGCGGATTGGCCCGCATCGCCAGCTCCCCGAGCGGGATTCCACGCTGGGGCGCGCCCTTGATGAAGACGCGGCCCTCGGCCAGCGCCAGGTCTTCGGGGGCGGCCTCCAGCGCGTCGCTCGCCAGCGTCAGGATCTTCTCGCGGACGCGGCGCGCGGCGGCGTGGCAGGCGCTGCCGGCCACCACGGCGCCCCGGCTGGCGAAGGTGCCGGTGCCCCAGTGGAACTCCCGCGTGTCGCCCGTGACGAGGCGCACCTGCTCCGGCGCCACGCCGAGCTGATCCGCCACGACCTGCGCGAAGACGGTGAAGTGCCCCTGCCCCTGCGTGCCGACGCCCGTCGCCACACTCACCGTCCCGCCGGGTTCGACGGTGACGCGCGCGCCTTCGTAGGGCCCGATGCCGGTGCCCTCGACGTAGGCCACGAGCCCGATGCCCACCTGCCGGCCCTCGGCCCGCAAACGCGGCTGCTCCTCGCGCACGAAGGCGTCGAAGCCGATGAGGGCGGCCGCGCGGTCGAGGGCCGGCGCGTAGTTCCCGCTGTCGTAGGTGAGCGGGGCGAAATCCTGGAAGATGATCTCGTGGTCCACCGGGAAATCCTCGGGCGGGATCAGGTTCTTGCGCCGGATCTCCACCCGGCTCATCCCCAGCGTACTCGCGGCGGCATCGAGCAGCCGCTCGATGACGAAGACGCCGTGCTGGCGCCCCGCGCCCCGGTAGGGCGTCACGATGGGCTTGTTGGTGAAGACGACGCGGAACGTGCTGTGGTAGTTCGGAAGCCGGTACGGCCCGATGAGGGTGCACTGGCTGTTGATGGGGACGGTGAGGCCGTACGGGTCGTACGCGCCGGAGTCGTGCAGAAAGTCGTCCTTCACGCCGAGCAGGGTGCCGTCGGCGGCCAGGGCGATCTCGGCGTCGTGGATCTGCCCGCGCTCCTGGGTGGTCGCGACGAAGTTCTCCTGGCGGTCTTCGATCCACTTGACGGGCCGCCCGAGCTGCATCGCGATCCACGGGACGAGCAGCTCCTCCGGGTAGAACATGATCTTCGGCCCGAAGCCGCCGCCGATGAAGGGCGCGACGACGCGCACCTGGCTCTCGGCCAGCCCGAGCGCGGCCGCGAGGCCGTTGCGGACGGGGATCGGCGCCTGCGTGGTGTCCCACACGGTGAGATGCCCCGCGCGCGCGTCCCAGTCGGCCACCAGCCCCCGGTTTTCGAGGGCGGCGGCCGTCCCCCGGTCGTAGACGTAGCGGCGGCGGAGGACCACGGCGGCCTCGGCGCGCGCGGCCTC
>JAWWAN010000481.1:0-3551 GCA_033721675.1 Rhodothermales bacterium
AGGCCGCAACCCCCGCCGGGCGGGCGCGACGAAGCACGCGGGCCGGGCGGGGGCGCCAAACGCAGGGGCCGCGCCGGCGGGCGCGGCGGAAGCCTCAGGCCGCCGCCTCTTCGGTGGCCTTTTCGGCCGCCTTGAGGCCGAGGCGGCCCCGGTCGTAGGTGCCCGCCGTGACGGCGGCGCACCAGCCGAGGTGGTCCAGGTACCAGCGGACCGTCTTGGCCAGGCCCGTCTCGAACGTCTCGTCGGGCGTCCAGCCGAGGGTGCGGTCGATCTTGGCGGCGTCGATGGCGTAGCGGAAGTCGTGCCCGGGCCGGTCCTCGACGAAGGTGATCAGCGACGCGTGGTCCTCGACGGCCGGCGCCTCCACCAGCTCGTCGAGCAGCCCGCAGATCTGCCGGACGACCTCGATGTTCTTGACCTCGTTGCCGCCGCCGACGTTGTAGGTCTCCCCGACCGCGCCCTGGTGCAGCACCGTCAGGAGGGCCTCGACGTGGTCCTCCACGTAGAGCCAGTCGCGGACGTTCTCGCCGCGCCCGTAGACCGGGATGGGCTTGCCGTCGAGCGCGTTGAGGATGACGACCGGGATGAGCTTCTCCGGGTACTGGTAGGGGCCGTAGTTGTTGGAGCAGTTCGTGATGAGCGTCGGCAGGCCGTAGGTGTGGTGCCAGGCGCGCACGAGATGGTCCGAAGACGCCTTGCTCGCCGAGTAGGGGGAGTTCGGCTGGTAGGGCGTCTCTTCGGTGAAGTAGCCCTCCGCGCCCAGCGTGCCGTAGACCTCGTCGGTGGAGACGTGGAGGAACCGGAACGCCTGCTGCTCCTCCGGCCGGAGCCCGTTCCAGTAGGCGCGCGCCGCTTCGAGCAGGGTGTAGGTACCGACGATGTTCGTGTGGATGAAGTCCGCCGGCCCGTCGATCGAGCGGTCCACGTGCGACTCGGCCGCCAGGTGCATCACGGCCGCCGGGCGGTAGCGCGCGAAGAGGCGCGCCATCGCGCGGGGGTCGGCCACGTCTTCTTCTTCGAAGTGGTGGCGCGGGTCGCCGTCGACCTCGGCCAGCGTACTTCGGTTGCCGGCGTAGGTCAGCTTGTCCACGTTGACGACCGCGTAGGGCGTGTGGCGCAGGAGATGACGGACGAGCGCGGAGCCGATGAACCCGGCGCCGCCCGTAACGAGCAGGGTGTCGTTCATACCTCGGTGTCTTGCCGTTCCAGAGCGAAGAAAATAGAATGCGGCGCCGTCTTGCACCAGTCCGGCGCGCGCAGGGTCATGCCCGCGCCTTCCGGTGGACGGGCAGGCGGCGCGGGCCTCGGGCGGCGGGGGGAGCGCCGCAGACGGGATCGTTCATCAATGGACGAGCACGACCGGCTTCGTCACGGCGAAGGTCTCGCCGGAGACGTGGTAGGCGTAGAGCCCACTCGGCAGCGTACCCGCCTCCAGCGTGAATACGTGGGGGATGCCGCCTTCGAGCGGGCCGTCTTGCAGCACCGTCACGAGGCGGCCCAGCACGTCGTAGACCTCCACGCGCACCGCCTGCGCCTTCGCCAGGGTCAGCGTGAAGCGGGTGGCCGTCTGGAAGGGATTGGGGTGGGCGCTGGAGAGGCTGTAGGCGCCGGCCACCTCCACCTGGACCTCGACCTCCGGGCTGTACTCGAAGGTGCCGTCGAAGTCGATCTGCTTCAGGCGGAAGGCGTGCGGCCCCGGCGCCACGCCCTCGGCGCGGTAGGCGTACTGCTGCGGCTCCAGCGTCGTGCCGGCGCCCTCTACGAAGCCCAGCACGCGCCACTCGGCGTCCTGCGGGGCACCGCTCGCCGTCCGGGTCTGGACCTCGAAGCCGGCGTTGTTGGTCTCGCTGGCCGTGGCCCAGGCCAGGGCCACCGCGTCGCCGTCGGTGGCGGCCTCGAAGCGCACCAGCTCTACGGGCAGCGGCGTGCAGTTGTCGAACCGGTGGAGCGTGGTCGTGCCGCCGTAGTCCGCGATGTAGACCTCGCCGCTCTGATCGACCCCGAAGGTGGATACGCTCAGGCCGGACCCCTGGATGAGCAGCGTGTTGGAGACGACGCCGGACCCGTCGAACTCCATGGCCCAGATGTTGGTGGTGATGAAGTCTCCGTAGAGGTACTTGCCCGTGAGCTCACCGCACCCGAGGCCGTTGTAGACGTAGCCGCCCGTGATGGAGCGCCCTCCGGTGGTGAAGTCCCGGTTGTAATCCCAGACCGGCAGCTCGCGCCCGGTCTGGTCGCAGTTCGAGGGGGGGTCGTAGCACAGCGTGCCCTCCATCGTGTTCCACCCGTAGTTGAGCCCGGCATCGGCCCAGCTGATCTCCTCGCGGTCCCCTTCCCCGACGTCGGCCACCCACAGGTGGCCTCCGCCGAAGCTCATGCGCCACGGGTTGCGGAAGCCGTAGGCCCAGATCTCGTCGCACACGTCGCCGGCGCCGTCGTTCAGCGGGTTGTCGGCCGGGATCGTGTAGTTGGCGTTCGCGCCCGCCCCGCAGTCCGGGGCGGCGCCGCGTCCCTGTTTGCCGCCCGCGCCGCTGACGTCGATGCGGAGGACCGAGCCGAGGAGCGTGGTGGGGTCCTCGCCGTTCTCGCCCGGATCGCCGCCGCCGCCGCCGTCGCCGAGGGCGATGTAGAGGTAGCCGTCGGGGCCGAACTGGATCTGGCCGCCGTTATGGTTGCCCTGGGGCTGGTTCACTTCCAAGATGATCTGTTCGCTCGCCGGGTCGGCGGCATTCGGATCCGTCGGAGAGACGCGGAAGCGAGAGACGACGGTGCGCAGCGGGCTCGGCGGCGTGTAATTCACGTAGAAGAAGCCGCTCGTCGCGTAATCGGGGGCGAAGGCGAGCCCCAGCAGCCCGTCCTCTCCGCAGCAGCTGACCACGCCGCTGAGGTCCAGGAACGTGTCTGCGGACGTGGTGGCGGGGTCGTTGGGAAACACCTTGATCGTGCCGCCCTGCTCAACCACGAAGAGCCGGTTCGTCCCGTCCGGCGGTGCCTGGATGTCGGTAACCAGCGAGAACGTCAGGCCGGGGAACGCATTGGTCGTCTGCACCTGGGCCGCTCCGGTGGGCGAGAGCAGGGCCGCCGCCATCCACAGCGCGGCGCAGGCTACGAATCTTGGAACCATGAATCCCACCTCCGTCGGCAATCGGAGAAATCGGCGCATCCCACCCTAGTGTATAGCGGATATTCATGTACCCAACCGTAACGCTCTTGGCCGGTTACTCGACCGTAACGCTCTTGGCCAGATTGCGGGGCTGGTCGACGTCGCAGCCGCGCATGACGGCGATGTGGTAGGAGAGCAGCTGCAGCGGCACCACCGTCAAGAGCGGCGCCAGAAACTCGTCGACCTTGGGCACCCGGATGACGGCTTCGCAGAGCGCGTCGAGCTCGCCGTTGCCCTCGTCCGTGATGGCGATCACCGACCCCCGCCGCGCCGCCACTTCCTCGATGTTGGAGATCACCTTGGCGTAGGTGCGGTCCTTCATTGCGATGCAGACGACGGGCATGAACTGGTCGATGAGAGCGATCGGCCCGTGCTTCATTTCGCCAGC
>JAWWAN010000482.1:0-3535 GCA_033721675.1 Rhodothermales bacterium
AGGTTCGAGTACTCGTACTCGGCGTCGGGCTCCCGCGCCAGCTCGTGCTCTTCGAGGAAGGCGTAGAGGTCCCCCTCGTCGTAGGCGGCGTACGGGTCCCACGGCTCCTCGAAGACGATGTTCGTTGGCAGCCGCGGCAGGCCAGACGTGTGGGTGGCGAGGTGCGCCAGCGTCACCCGGTCGGCGAACGCCACGTCGAGCGTGTCGGGGAGGTAGTCGGCGATGGGGTCGTCGAGGGCGACCTCGCCGCGGCCGGCCATCTCCGCCAGCAGGAGCGCCGTGAACACCTTCGTGATCGAGCCGATCTCGAAGAGCGTCGTGGAGTCCGGCGCCTCGGGTCGGTCGGCCGATAGGCGCCCGAACGACGCCGTCCGCGTCCCCTCCGGCCCGACGACGCCGATGAAGACGCCCTCGTTCTCGCCGGCCTCGACGCGGGCCTGCACGTTGGCGACGACGTCCTCGGGGAGCGACTGCGCCGCGGCGAGCGGCGCCCAGAGGAGCAGGAGAAAGAGAAGGCGGCGCATCAGGTATCGGAGCCGTTGATCATCGGGAGGTCGATGCCGCGCTCGTTCGCCGTCTCGACAGCGAGGTCGTAGCCGGCGTCGGCGTGGCGCATGACGCCGGTGCCGGGGTCGGCGGTGAGGACGCGGCGGAGGCGGCGGTCGGCCTCGTCGGTCCCGTCGGCGACGCAGACCATCCCGCTGTGGATGGAGTACCCGATGCCGACGCCGCCGCCGTGGTGGAGCGAGACCCAGCTCGCCCCGCAGGCCGTATTGAGGAGCGCGTTCAGGAGCGGCCAGTCGGCGATGGCGTCGCTGCCGTCCTTCATCCCTTCCGTTTCCCGGTTCGGGCTGGCGACGCTGCCCGTGTCGAGGTGGTCGCGCCCGATGACGAGCGGGGCCTCGACCTTCCCCTTCTTGACGAGCCAGTTGAACCGCTCACCCATCTCGGCACGCTCGCCGTACTCGAGCCAGCAGATCCGCGCCGGCAGGCCCTGGAAGTGCACCTTCTCCTGCGCCTGCTCGATCCAGCGGCGGAGGTGCTCCTTCTCGGGGAACGCCTCCAGCACGGCCTCGTCGGTCGCGGCGATGTCGGCGGGGTCGCCGCTGAGGGCGGCCCAGCGGAACGGGCCGGAGCCGCGGCAGAAGAGGGGTCGGATGTAGGCCGGAACGAAGCCGGGGACGTCGAACGCCTCGGTCATCCCACGCCGGTCGGCGACCTGCCCACGGAGGTTGTTGCCGTAGTCGAACACGACGGCGCCGGCCTCTTGCAGGTCCAGCATCGCCCGCACGTGCGTCTGCATCGAGTCGAGGACGTGGTCGAGGTAGGCGTCGAGGTCCTTCTCGCGGAGGGCGGCGGCCTCTTCGAGGGAGAAGCCAGCGGGGATGTAGCCGACGCGGAGGTCGTGCGCGCTCGTCTGGTCCGTCACCACGTCCGGGACGACGCCGCGGCGGACGAGCTCGGGCATGACCTCGGCGACGTTGCCGACGAGGCCGACGGACAGCGCCTGGCCCCGCTCCTTGGCTTCGAGTATCGCTTGAAGTGCCGCGTCTAAGTCCTTCTCCAGCCGGTCACAGTACCCCGTCTCGACGCGGCGGCGGATCCGCTCCGGGTCCACCTCGACGCCGAGGAAGGCGGCGCCGTTCATCGTGGCGGCCAGCGGCTGCGCCCCGCCCATCCCGCCGAGGCCGGCGGTGAGGACGAACGTCCCGGCGAGGCTCCCGCCGAAGTGCTGCCGCGCCAGCTCGGCGAAGGTCTCGTAGGTGCCCTGCAGGATGCCCTGCGTGCCGATGTAGATCCACGAGCCGGCCGTCATCTGGCCGTACATCGTCAGGCCGAGGGCGTCCAGCCGGCGGAATTCGTCCCACGTGGCCCAGCGCGGGACGAGGTGGGCGTTGGCGATCAGCACGCGCGGGGCCCACTCGGTCGTCCGGAACACGCCGACCGGCTTGCCGCTCTGGACGAGCAGCGTCTCGTCGTTCTCCAGCCGCTGCAAGGTCTCGACGATCCGGTGGTAACAGGCCCAGTTGCGGGCGGCCTTGCCGGTCCCACCGTAGACCACCAGCTCGTCGGGGCGTTCGGCGACGGCGGGGTCCAGGTTGTTCATGAGCATCCGCATTGCCGCCTCCTGGTGCCAGCCCTTGCAGTGCAGCGTGGCGCCGTGGGGCGCGCGGATGGTCCGTGCGGTCGTCTCCATGCCTTCGGGGCGATTCGTCGGTCGGGGATGCGCCCGTAAGGTACTGCGGAGTCGGCAAAAAAAGGACCTGTCGCCCGGCGTCAGCCCGCGGGCCGGCGCGCCCACCGGTTGAGCTGGCGTGCGAGGTAGCGGGCCGGCGCCGGTTCCACGAAGGCGTGCAGCGGAACGGGCGCGCGATCCTTCAGGCACGCCTGCACGTCGTAGATCGTCGCGGCGCCGTCCTCCTCGCCGCCGTAGACCCGTTCCACGACGTCGACGCGTTCGAGTTGGGCGAGGGGCACGGCGCGGCCGCGGATCCAGGAGAACGGACGGCGATGGACCCGCAGGGCGGTGGCCGTCACCTGGAACAGCAGCTCGCCCTGCAACAGGCCCACCCCTACAAAGGCCAGCCCGATGAGCAACGCCAGCACGACGCTCCCGGCCGCGACGGGATCGACCGTCGCGCCGGTATGCAGCCGGGCGAGCTCTTCGTAGAGGATGTGCATGCCGAAGGCGAGGGCCACGCATCCGGCGAGGGCGAAGAAGGCCCGCCCGGCCCGGTCGGTGCGTAGCTGCACGGTGGGCACGCCGTCGAGGCGAACCACGGCGAACGGCGCGGGCACCCCGGCGTGCGCCTCCGGCCCGTCATCGGGCGGCGGCCGGTGCGCGGCGCGCCGCACCACCGCACCGATCAGGGCCAGAAAAGACAGCCCGATGCCACCGCACAGCGCCAGGCTCAGCCCGTACTGCCACGCCGCCACTTCGACGGCGCGCGCACGCAGGCCGACGAAGTAGCGCCCGCCCTCCACCATGCCGCTCAGGGCGCTGCCGCCGAGCCAGGTGGTGACGAGCAGGAAGGCGGTGAAGCAGCTCATCAGGGCGATCGTGCTGTACAGAATGCCCCGGTCTTCGCGTCCAGGCTCTGGCTCCATGGTCGGGCTGTGCGGGCTTTGGTGGGAGGCCTACCTATCCCGGCGTATCGACCCGCACCGCCGCCGGCTAAACGAATCGTTCTCCCTCCGTCCCCCGGAAAAAGGGAAAGACGGTGTCGAAGAGGCGGCGGCGGAGGATGTGCAGCAACGCCATGGCATCGGGCGGCCCGCCGCGCCCGGTGGCGTTGACGGCCGCCGCCGCGCCGGCGCCGGTGGCGGGATCGAGGTAGAGGAAGGCGCGGAAGCCCTTCTGGCTCCCGGTGTGGCCCACCACGCGCAGCCCTTTTCCCTCGAAACCGAAGAACGAGAGGCCGATGAACTGCCGGTAGGGCCCGTCGGCGCCCGCCGGATGCTGCGGCACCCACATCGCCTCCAGCGACGCACGGGCGAGCACCTCCGGGGCGTGGCGGCCGGCGAGGAAGGCGAG
>JAWWAN010000483.1:0-3535 GCA_033721675.1 Rhodothermales bacterium
CTCTCGTCTCGGCTCCGTCCTGCTGGCGAGCCTGCTCGCCGCGCCGCTCGCGGCGCAGGTCGAGGGCTTCGCGCCCCTGGAAGGCACCATCGACACCCTGCTCACCATCGACGGCAGCGGGTTCGGCACGGCCAAGCCCAAGGTGTTCCTCACCCAGGAGGGCTCCAGCAAGAAGCTCACCCTCAAGGACAGACTGTCGCGGCTGACCTACGTGGCCGCCCGGCAGCGGGCCTACCTGGAACCCCGCCTCGCCCTCCGCCTGGACCGCCCCGGCGGCGCGCTGGGGCCGTGGTCCCTCCGCCTCGCCTCGGGCCTCTACCGCCAGTACGTGCAGCAGTTCGACGTCTCCAGCCGAAGCCCGCGCGCGCTGCTCTCCACGAACCGCACCTGGCTCGCCGTCGATTCGACCGTGTCGCCGCCGCACGCGGCGCACGGGGCCGCCGAGGTCGTCGTGCAACCCGCTCGCGGCCTCACCCTCCGCGCCGAGGCGTACTACCGGCGCTACCTCCACGCGCTCGCCATCGACTATACCGCCGGCCGCCCGGCCTTCGACCCCGTCTCGGACGGCGCGGCCAGCGGCGTGGCTTCGCTCCCGCAGTCGGCCTTCCTCGCGGCCGGCGACGGGGCGGCCTACGGCGCGGCGGCCGTCGTGGAGAAACGCTGGGAGGGCGCCCGCGCCGAGGTCCGGTACGAGCGCGGGCGGAGCCGCCGCAGCTTCGGCCGCCTCTTCGATGGCAGCGCCGTCCCGGCCCCCTGGGAAGAACCGCATCGCGTGGAGCTGGCCATGGACTGGCAGCCGGCCGCCGGCCTCACCGTCCTCGGGCGCTGGCATGGCGTCTGGGGCCGCACGTGGGGCTTCCGCCAGGGCTACTACGACTTCCTCGGCGCCGTCGCCGGGCTCGACCTCCGCAACGCCCTGTCGGAACAGCTCGCCCTCGACGTCATCCGCCAGATCCGCGAGTACCGCCTCGCCCACCCCGAGGAGCACCGCCTGCCCCCGATCTACCAGCTCGACCTCAGCGTCGCCTACGCCCGCCGCCTCGGCGGCCCGACGCTCCAGACCCGCCTCGACCTGCTCAACGTCTTCGACCGCAGCAACGTGGCGGACTGGCGCTTCGCCTACGACCCGGCCCTGTTCAGCGCCGAGCGCCTGCTGCTGCGCGAGGAACGCCTGCTCCTCCCCTTCACCCCCGCCCTCGCCGTGCGGGTAGCCTGGTGAACCGCCTGGACCGGCGGCGACCGAGGCCCCCGGTACGGGCGCTCAGCCCTTCACCTGCGACCCCTCGACGCTCTCGCCGGGCGCGCCGGGCGGCGTCCACGGGGAGGCCGGAGCGCCGTTGAGCGGCACCGGGGAGGGCGCGTCGGGCACGGCCTCGTCGGCGTCTGCGGCGTCCTCGGCGATGAGGCCCTCGTGGAACCGTTTCTGGAAGACGAGGATGCCCACCACACCCGCCACGATGGCCATGTCTGCCACGTTCCAGATCGGGAAGAGCGCCACGAACTCGCCCCCGATGAGCGGGAGGGCGTCCGGCAGGTAGCCGCGCCACATGTTGACGTGGATGAAGTCTACGACGTGGCCCTGAAAGAGCGGGCCGTTGCCGAAGAGAACGGCGTAGAAGACGCGGTCGATGATGTTGCCCAACGCCCCGCCGAGGATGAAGGCCAGGCTCGTCCGGTAGGGCGTGTAGCCGTGGCGCACCTTGACCAGGTAGAGGATGATCAGGAAGGTGGCGATGATCGAGAAGATCGTCACCATGCCCGGCGGCCCGGCGGTGATGCCGAAGGCCATCCCCGGGTTCTCCGTGAACGTGAGCTTCAGCCAGTCCCCCACCAGATCGATGGACTGCCCCCGGTACATGGTCCGCAGGACCGTCACCTTGGCGAGTTGATCGACGAGGACGATGAAGGCGGAGATCCAGAGTACGCGCATGCTTCGGACGGCTCGGTTCGGGGCCCGCGCGGCGGGCGGCGCAAAAGGGGAAAAGCCTCTCTGGTACGAAATGAGCCGCGGGGCGATCCCTGCGCTCGGGATCGCCCCGCGGACCTGCGCTTCAGGCTGCGGAAGCGGGCCTACTTCTTCTGCTTCAGCTTCGCCTCGATGGAGATCTCGGTGTGGGGCACGGCTTCGAGGCGTTCCTTCGAGATCGGCTTTCCGGTGACCTTGCAGACCCCGTACGTCCGGTTCTTGATGCGCTCCAGCGCGCGGTCCAGGTAGCCCACGTACTTCTGCTGGCGCGCCATCATCAGATAGAGCTTTTCGCGCTCCATCGCATCCGTACCGGCGTCGGCCATGTGGAAACTGTAGGCCGAGTCGTTCTCGGCCTGTTCGCGGGCATCCTCGAGCTGCGCCCGCATCCGGTCGATGTCTTCGACGGCGGCCGCACGCTTCTGCAAGAGAAGCTGCTTGAAGTGGTCGAGTTCCTCGTCCGAGAACGGCGTCGTGGCGGCGGGTTCGTCCTGCGGCGAGACGCCTTCGGTGCCCTCGGCCGTGGATTCGCCGTGCAGCGGTACAGCGACCTTGTCCGTGGCGAGATGCGGTGGTTTCTTCTCCGGCATGATATCCAACGAAAGCTGGTTGTTCGAAAGAGACGACAGGCGCCAGCAACAGGCGGAGCTACTCTGACGAGCCGACCCGGCACACCCCTACCGTCAACTCTTGGTCGCCGATCTGGAAGGTCTCGACGACATCTCCGGCCGGTTCAGCGGTTTCCTCCAACTCCAAGGTGAGCGTCTCGTTCCGGATCCAGGCGGCGTGCCCGGCGATGGCCTCGCGCAGCAGCGCCGTGGCCCGGTACTGCAACCGGATTCGGTCCGTGACCTCGAAATCGGCCTTCTTGCGCAGGTTTTGCACCCGGTTGACGGACTCGCGCGCCAGCCCCTCGGCCCGCAGCGCTTCGGTGAGCGTGGTGTCCAGCGCGACGGTCACCCCGTCTTCCTGCGCGACGAGCCACCCTTCGATCCCTTCGCTCTGCACCTCGACGTCGTCCGGGCCGAGCTCGACGGCCTCGCCGCCGACGGCGACGGTGATCCGCCCCTCGGCGAGGTATCGGCCGATGTCGTCGTCGGTGAAGGCGCGCACGGCCTGGTTGACGCCCTTCATCAGCGGCCCCAGCCGCTTGCCGAGCCGCTTGAAGTTGGGCCGCGCCGTGCGCCGCACGACGGCGCTCGACCCCTGCACGTAGGCGATCTCCTTGACGTTGACCTCGTCCAGGATGATGCCGCGCACCGCCTCGACGGCCGCCCGCTCGACGCCCGCCCCGACGACGACGAGGATGCGCGGCAGCGGCTGCCGGACGTTGATGCCGGCCTGGTTCCGCAGCCCCAGCGTGATGGACGAGATCGTGCGGGCCAGCGCCATCCGGTGCTCCAGGCCGGCGTCGACGTCGGCGGGCTCGACGGCGGCGAACTCCGCCAGGTGGACGGAGTCGGCCTCCTCCCGGCCCGTGACGCCGTTGAGCGCCTGGTACAGCCAGTCGCCGAAGAAGGGTGCGACGGGCGCCATCATCTTGGAGACGGCCAGCAGGCACTCGTAGAC
>JAWWAN010000484.1:0-3529 GCA_033721675.1 Rhodothermales bacterium
ACGGCCGGGAGGCCCGGTGCCGCCACGCCCGCGCCGCGCACCGGCTCTATCCCCACGCCGAGGCGGCCCGCCAGCTCGCCCGGCGCTGCCCGTGAGCCGGCAGAATGCCCCCTTCGCACGCCCTGAGGGCACTCCGGGCGAGGGGGCGGGTGCCGCGTCGGCGCGCTCATCTTTGTAGGCGAGCCCCCACTGCTGCATCGCGCGGAGCGCCGGGAGCAGGCGCCGGCCCTCGGGCGTCAGGGCGTACTCGGTCTTGGGAGGCACGACCGGGTAGACGGTGCGCCGGACGAGCCCGTCCGCCTCCAGCTCGCGCAGGCGCTGGGCCAGCATCTTGTGCGAGATTCCCGGCAGCCGGCGGCGCAGCGCGGAGTAGCGGAGGGTACGGTCCCGGAGGTGCCACAGAATCAGCGCGGCCCACTTGCTGCCGATCGTGCTCAGGCAGAGCGCCACGGGGCAGGTGAACGAGCGATCCCGAAACGTGAAGGTAGCCATGCTTACCTGAAGGTTAGTATCCTACTTTTTGGTGGGTTCTTGCACGTAAGATAGCGATTCTTCACCTTGATCGGCGTCGATCCGCTCTACTCACACACCCATCGCCGTCCCATGAGCAAAAGCATCTTGATGGTGGTCTCGAACCCGGCCACGTCCACCACCGTCGGCGGCCCCGTCGGCTTCTGGGCCTCCGAGCTGATCCACCCCTACGATGCCTTCACGAAGCAGGGCTACACGGTCACCATCGCCAGCCCGGACGGCGGCGCCGTCGCACTCGACGCCTTGAGCGACCCGAGCGACGCCAGCGGCTACTCGGCTCACGATACGCTCTCGGCGGCCTACCTCGCCCGCCCCGCCTTCGTCGCCCTCCTCGAAGACACGCCGGCCCTCGGCGACCTCGACCTCGATGCGTTCGACGCCATCGTGGTGTGCGGCGGGCAGGCACCGATGTTCACGTTCGGTGCGGCCGAGACGCTGCACTCCGCTATCCGTCGGTTCTACGACCAGGGCAAGCCCACGGCGGCGCTGTGCCACGGCACCTCGGCGCTGCTCTACGTGACGAACGACGACGGCACCCCGTTTCTGCGCGGTAAGACCCTCACCGGCTTCGCCAATGCGGAGGAAGATCAGGCCGATGCCATGATGGGGCAGCCCGTGATGCCGTTGCGCATCGAGGACGAGGCGCGGGCGCAGGGCGCCACGTTCCTGACGAAGCCGGCCTGGACGGCCTTCGCCACGCGCGACGGGCACCTCATCACAGGCCAGCAACAGAACTCGGGCGGCGAGACGGCCCGGCTGGTCATCGAGGCGCTCGAAGCTTGATGGCAATCCACCGCTGTTCGCCGTTCCCCGTTTCACCGACCGGACCAACACCATGACCATCGCCATCATCGGAGCCGGCAACGTGGGGAGCGCGCTGGGGCGCGCCTTCGCCGGGCTCGACCACCGCATCGTCTTCGGCGTCCGCGATCCGGCGAACCCGGCGGCGCAGGCGCTCGCCGAGGCGACCGGTGCGGCGCTGGCGGATCCTCCCGAGGCCGCCCGCGAAGCTGACCTGGTGGTCCTCGCCGTGCCCGCCCGCGCGGCCGTGGACGCGGCGCGCGCCCTCGGCGACCTCGCCGGGAAGATCCTCCTCGACACGACCAACCCGGTCGGGCCGAGCCTGCTGCCCCTGCCGGATGCCGAAGGCCACTCCCAGGCCGAGCGCATCGCCGGGGCCGCGCCGGGCGCGCACGTGGTCAAAGGCTTCCATACGCTCGCGGCCGAGCACATGGGCGACGGCCGGCTCGGCGGGCACCCCGTCGCGCTCTTCCTCTGCGGCGACGACGCCACAGCGAAGCGGACGGTGGCCGGGCTGGCCGAGGCGCTCGGCTTCGAGCCGGTGGACGTGGGCGGGCTCGACCGTGCCCGCCTGACCGAACCGCTCGCCCTCGTCTGGATCACCCTCGCCGCCCGGCAGGGCTACGGCCGCGACTTCGGCTTCGCGCTCGTGCGCGACTGAGACGCTGCCCGGGACGCGCCGCTCACCACCGGATCGGCTGCCCCGCCTCTTCGGCCTCCGCGCACCGCACGACGTAGCCCGCCGCCGCCAGGTCCTGCACCGCGTTCCCCACCGACTTGAAGAAGGTGATCGCGCCGGGGTCCGTTCGCCCGGGGTGCTGCCCGAGCACGACCTCGCCCAGTTCGGCCTGGATGTGGGCTTCGTCGATCAGCCCGGCACGGAGCGGCTGGATCAGGTCGCCGGCCTCGGCGAGGCACGCCGCCCGGTGATCTACCACCACGGTTGCCGCCTGCACCACGGCCGGCGGCACCTCGGCCATGTCCGGGCGGTAGGCGCCGATCCCGTTGATATGCACGCCGGCCCGCACCTCGTCCGGCCCGAATACCGGCGTGGTCGCGGTCGTCGCCGTGCAGAGGACGTCGGCTTCGCGGAGCCGGTCGCGCGTGGCGGGAGCCGTGACCGGCAGGCCGAGCCGTTCGGTCATCGCCGCCGCCTGCCGCTCGGCGCGGGCGGCGGTGCGGCTGAAGACATACGCCCGCTCGATGGCCCGCACCGCGCAGACGGCTTCGAGCTGCGCCGCCGCCTGCCCGCCCGCCCCGATCACGGCCGCCACGCGCGCCTCCGGCCGGGCGAGCAGGTCCGTCGCCAGCCCCGAGGCTGCGCCGGTGCGCAGGGCCGTCAGCGCCTCGGCATCCAGCAGCGCCTGCGGCTGCCCCGTGGCGGCGTCGAGCACGAGCATGAGCCCGTGGATCGTAGGCCGTCCACGCGTCGCGTTGGCAGGCTGCACCGTCACCACCTTCAGCCCGACCTGCCCCTGCGCAGGCAGGTAGGAGGGCATGAAGAGGGCCTGGCACCCCGTCTCCGCCGCCTCGATCCGTGTGCGTACGGGCACCGTGGCCGCGCCCGATGCGAGCTGCCCGAACGCCTCGCGCATCAGCTCGATGGCCTTGCGCATCGGCAGGAGCCGCCGGACGTCCGCCCCAGAGAGCACGCGCAGGTTCATGAAGGCAGGGATGAGAGAAGGGGGGATCGGGAAGGGGGAATTCCGGAGTGAGACTCGGCGGCGCATCGCCAGTCCCTACCGGAGCAAAAAGCCGTCGCGGAGGGGGTCGGCGGGGTCCAGGACGAACGTGTGGCGGCCGGTGAGAAAGGCGCGTCCTTCCACCTCGGGAACGACTGCCCGGTACGGCCCGAAGGAGGTCGTCTCCGCGACGTGCACGCGGAAGCGGGTGCCGAGGATGCTCTCGATCAGCAGCGGCTCGCCCTCGTCGATCTCGCCACGTGCGTGGTGGATGGCCGCCCGCGCGCTCACGCCGGTGCCCGTCGGGCTGCGGTCCACCTCGCCGTCGGCGAAGATGCACACATTCCGGCTGTGGGCCTCCGCTGATGCCGCCGGGCCGATGAAGATGGTGCCATAGAGAAAGCCCAGGTCGGCGTCGAACGGATGCGTGATCGAGCGCTCCGCCATCACGGCGGCCTTGATGGCACGGCCCCGCTCGATGAGCGCGGCGGCCTCTTCGGGCACGCACCGCACCC
>JAWWAN010000485.1:0-3521 GCA_033721675.1 Rhodothermales bacterium
CCACCACCACCCACAAAACCCTGCGCGGGCCGCGCGGCGGCATGATCCTCGTCGGAAATGATTACGAGAACCCGCTCGGCAAGGTGGCCCGAAAAAGCGGGCGCGTCAAGATGATGAGCGAACTCTTCGACTCGGCTGTCTTCCCCGGCACCCAGGGCGGCCCCCTGATGCACGTCATCGCGGCCAAGGCCGTCGCCTTCGCCGAGGCCCTCAAGCCCGAGTTCACGGCCTACGCCCGCCAGGTGCAGGCCAACGCCCGCGCCATGGCCGAGGCCTTTGCCGAGCGCGGCTACGACCTCGTCTCTGGCGGCACGGACAACCACCTGATCCTGATCGACCTGCGCTCGAAGGGGCTCACCGGCAAGCAGGCCGAGGAAGCCCTCGGCGCGGCTGAGATCACGGTCAACAAGAACATGGTGCCGTTCGACGACCAGAGCCCGTTCGTCACCAGCGGCATCCGGCTCGGCTCGCCGGCGATGACCACGCGCGGCTTCGGCGAAGACACCTTCCGCGAGGTCGCCGCCCTCATCGACCGCGTGCTCGAAGCCCCGGCCGACGAGGCCGTGCACGCCGCCGTCCGCGCGGACGTGCACGCCCTCTGCGCACGCTACCCCCTCTACGACTTCGTCGTGGCCTGAGGGCACCGCCCGGCTTCGATCGGCCGGAACGGAACGCCGCGAGGCCGGGTTCATCCTAGCCACGTCGCCGGGCGCGCTCCGGTCGTATCCCCGAGGCCCTGCCGCCTCGAACCGACGCACGATTCATGCCGAGCCCTCTTCAGACCTCCACCTACACCGACCTCGTCGATCTCGGGCGGCGGCTCTACGAGCAGTCCCTCGTGCGCCGCGAGCAGGAATACATCACCGACCCGCGCGGCCAGCCCATCGGCTGGCTGCTCGACACGCGGATGCCGATGCTGCGGGGCGAGATGATGACCGAGGTGGGGCAGGTGATGGCCGAGCGCCTGCGCTCGCGCGGGATCCGGCAGGTGGCGGGCTTCGGCTTCGGCGCCTACGCCATGGTCTGCGCCGTGCTCTCGGCCCCCGGCGAGCCCCCCTTCCGGGGCGGCTTCGTGCGCGAGGGCCGCAAGCCCCACGGCCGCCGCCGCCTCGTCGAAGGCCCGCTCGATACCGACGCACCGCTCGTCCTGCTCGACGACATCCTCAACAGCGGGCGCTCCGCCGCGCGCGCCGTGGCCCTGCTCCGGGGCGAAGGCTATCAGGTGGCCGGCCTGATGACCCTCTTCAACTTCACCTGGAGCGGCGGCCGCACCCGCCTCGAAGCCGAAGGCCTCTGGGTCGATGCCCTGCTCGACCTCAACCTGCGGGACAGCGGGCGCTCCAGCTCCGACTCCGCCGGCGACGGCTGAGTGCACCCGGTCTTCAGGTCGGACGGTCTTCAGGTCGCAGGTCGGACGGTCTGAAGGTTCGCCGGGACCGCCCGCCGCACCAGCCTTTCAGACCCGATAGACCGCACCTGTAGGGATGAAGCTGCTTTCTCGCACACGGACGCAGGCCCCTCCGCCGGGCGTGCACGGCGACGGCGCCCCCGGCCCGGTGCTCCAGCCCGATGGCGAGATGTCGTTCCTCGACCACCTGGAGGAGCTGCGCTGGAGCCTCATCAAGGGGCTCTCCAGCATCCTCGCCGGCTGCGTCGCGGCGCTCTTCTTCGACGAGTGGATCATCCAGGAGCTGCTGCTGGGGCCGAAGAAGCCGGACTTCTTCATGTACCGCCTCCTCGGCATCGACGCCACCGAGTTCGTGCTCCAGAACCGGACCCTGCCGGGCCAGTTCTTCACGCACATCGGGACGGTGGTGGTGGCCGGCGGCATCATGGGGTCGCCGCTGTTCATCTACTTCCTCTGGAGCTTCATCGAGCCGGGCCTCTACCCGCACGAGAAGAAGGGGCTGCGGTTCTCGGCGGTCTTCGCCACGCTCTTCTTCATGCTCGGGCTCGCCTTCGGCTACTGCATCATCACGCCCCTGGCCGTCCAGTTCTTCGCCAGCTACCAGCTCTCGCCCGAGATCGTCAACGAGTTCGACATCACGCGCTACTTCTCGATGGTGACGTGGTGGAGCTTCGGGGCGGGCATCCTGTTCGAGCTGCCCGTGGTGATCTACTTCCTGGCGAAGCTCGGCCTCGCCACGCCGGAGCGGCTGAAGAAGGCGCGCAAGTACGCCCTCCTGGTGGTGCTCATCCTCGGCGCGCTCTTCACCCCGCCCGATCCCCTCTCGCAGGTCCTCGTCGCCATCCACCTCTTCGGCCTCTACGAGGCGTCCATCTACGTGGCGGCCTGGGTGGAGCGCAAGGAACGCCGCCGCCGCGAGAAAGAGCGCCGCGAAGACGAGGCCCGCCGCGCCCGGGAGCAACAGGGATGATTTGAGATCGCAGGCCATGGATTTCTGGACGTCGAAGGATCCGTCTCAGCGTCTGCCGACGGCACCATGCGTCTGCCTTCACAACTCCACGCTCTGCCATCGACACGGACCCAATCGATAGCACCATGAAGCGCCTCCGCCTCTCCGCCCTCGCCGCCCTCCTCGCCGCGCTCGGCCTCGGCTTCGCCGCCGGCTTCTGGATGCCGGACGACGACTACTTCGCGCTCCGCAAGAACTTCGAGATCTTCGGCGCGGCCTACGAGGAGCTCGTCGGCGGCTACGTCGAGAAGATCGACCCCGAGCTGTTCATGCGGGCCGGGCTGGAGGCCATGCTCGCCGAGCTGGACCCCTACACGGTCTTCTTCGACGAGGCCGAGATCCACGACATGCGGCTGCTGATGCAGGGCAGCTACGGCGGCGTGGGCCTGACCGTAGAGCAGCGCGGCGGCCGCGCCACGGTCTCGGCGCCCACCGAGAACACCAGCGGCTACGAGCAGGGCGTGCGCGCGGGCGACATCATCACGCACGTCGGCGCGCGCGCCACGGACGGCCTCTCGCTCGTGGACGTCTACAACCTGCTGCGGGGCGAGCCGGGCACGACCGTCGAGCTGACGATCGAGCGCGAGGGCGAGCCGGAGCCGCTGCGCTTCGTGCTCACCCGCGAGGACGTGCCCGTGCGCAGCGTCACCTACCACGGCTTCGCCGGCGGCGACCCGGCCTCGGGGCTGGGCTACATCAAGGTGGACCGCTTCGGGCGCACGGCCGGCGGCGAGGTCAAGGCCGCCCTGGAAGCCCTCCAGGGCGCGGGGACGCTGCGGGGGCTCGTGCTCGACCTGCGCGGCAACCCCGGCGGCCTGCTCGAAGCCGCCGTCGAGATCACCCAGCTCTTCGTGCCGCAGGGCGTACGCATCGTCTCCACCCGGGGCCGCACCGCCGAGACCGAGCGCGTCTACCGCAGCAGCGCCGCCCCGCTCGCCCCGGACCTCCCGCTCGTGGTGCTCATCGACGGCCTCAGCGCCTCGGCCAGCGAGATCGTGGCCGGCGCCTTGAAGGACCACGACCGCGCCCACGTCCTAGAGCAGCCCACCGGCGGCAAGCGGCTCGGGCAGGTAGACCGCCCCCCCCCCCACACAAACACGCGAA
>JAWWAN010000486.1:0-3518 GCA_033721675.1 Rhodothermales bacterium
GCCGACGTCTGGCACGAGGCGTCCGAGCGCCGCGCGGGTCGCGATCCCTCGGAGCAGGAGGCCGAGGCCGTCGTGCGGCCCTACCTGCGGCAGGCCGCCGGCACCGTGCAGGCCCGGTTGATGCAGCTCCACGCCGCTCGCCTCCGCACCCAGGAGGCCGGCCCCGCCGCCGCCCTCGTGCGGCGCTACCATACCCTGATGGCGCTGCGCCGCGTCGTGCACGAGATGCGCGTCATCCACCGGCGGCTGCTGAGCCTCTATCCGGCCGTCACCGAGCAGCTCATCGAGGAGATCCGGCTGCTGGTGGGCGAGGGCGAGCGCCTGCTCGACGACCCGGCGGCCGACGACGAGCCGTTCTTCATCCGGCGGGGCCTCGTCTTCACCGGCCACCTCCTCCGCGAGCTCGGGTAAAGCAGGGGGTGGGCGCTGGTCCTGGCCCGCGCCCCCGCCGTCCAGCGTCGCCTTCTGCATATCCCAGTGCGTCAGTCCGTATTTTCAGGCGAAACGGGCGGTTTCTGCAGCGCCGCCGGCCGAACTTTCAGCCGGTCTCGGCGTTCCATCTTGGATCTCTAAACCCCTGTTTTTGAAGCGCAAATGCAGGATCGCGGCGGCGGGGCTGCCGTGGATAGCCTTCTCACAGCGTACGTTTTCATGAGCGAACCGACCACGCAGCAGACGCCGCAGTACGGCGCCCAGAACATCCAGGTCCTCGAAGGCCTCGAAGCCGTCCGGAAGCGCCCGGCCATGTACATCGGCGATGTCGGCATCCGGGGCCTCCACCACCTCGTCTACGAGGTCGTGGACAACTCCATCGACGAAGCCCTCGCCGGCTACTGCGACCGCATCGAGGTCGTCATCCACGAGGACAACTCGGTCAGCGTCTGGGACAACGGCCGCGGCATCCCGGTCGACGAGCACCCGGTGCAGAAGCGCCCGGCCGTCGAGGTGGTGATGACCACGCTCCACGCCGGCGGCAAGTTCGACAAGAACACGTACAAGGTCTCCGGCGGCCTCCACGGCGTCGGCGTCTCGTGCGTCAACGCGCTCGCCAGAACGCTGGCCGTCGAGGTCCGGCGCGACGGGTACCTGTGGCGGCAGGAGTATGCCTTCGGCAAGCCGACGACGCCGCTCCAGCGGGTGCGCCCGCTCGACGCCGGCGAGGAGACCGGCACCGAGGTCCGCTTCTGGCCCGACGCCGGCATCTTCTCCGTCACCGAGTACCGGTTCGACACGCTCGCGCAGCGCCTCCGCGAGCTGGCCTATCTCAACCGCGATGTCACCATCGGCATCGAAGACCGGCGCGAGGAGGACGAAGACCTGCGCCGCGAGGAGTACCACTTCGAGGGCGGCATCGCCGAGTTCGTCGACTACCTCGACGAGACGCGCGAGCCGATCCACGCCGAGGTCATCTACATCGCCGACGAAGACGCCGAGGTGCCCGTCGAGCTGGCGATGCGCTACAATACGGGCTACACGGAGAACGTCCTCTCGTTCGTCAACAACATCAACACGCACGAGGGCGGCACCCACATCTCCGGCTTCCGCCGCGCGCTCACGCGCACGCTCAAGGTGCACGCTGAGAAGAACAACCTGCTCAAGAACTTCAAGGGCGACCTCTCCGGCGACGACTTCCGCGAGGGCCTCACGGCCGTGCTCTCGGTGAAGGTGGCCGAGCCGCAGTTCGAGGGGCAGACCAAGACCAAGCTGGGCAACAGCGAGGTGCAGGGCATCGTCGAGAGCATCGTCAACGAGAAGCTGGCGATCTGGCTCGAAGACCACCCCAAGGAGTTCAAGCGGATCGTGGACAAGGTGGTGCTGGCTGCCCAGGCCCGGGCGGCCGCGCGCAAGGCCCGCGAGCTCGTCCAGCGCAAGAACGCCTTCGGCAGCGGCGGCCTGCCCGGCAAGCTGGCCGACTGCTCCAGCCGCGACCCCGAGGAGAGCGAGCTCTACCTGGTCGAGGGCGACAGCGCCGGCGGCTCGGCCAAGCAGGCACGGGACCGCCACTTCCAGGCCATCCTCCCGCTGCGCGGCAAGATCCTCAACGTCGAGAAGGCCCGGCTGGACCGCGTGCTGGAGAACGACGAGATCAAGAACATCATCACCGCCCTCGGGACGGGGCTGGCCGTGACGGAGGAGGAGTTCCGGCTGGACGGGCTGCGCTACCACAAGGTCATCCTGATGACGGACGCGGACGTGGACGGCGCCCACATCCGCACGCTCCTGCTGACGTTCTTCTACCGCCACCTGCGCCCGCTCATCGAGCACGGCTACGTCTACATCGCCCTCCCCCCGCTCTACAAGGCCAAGCAGGGCAAGGACGAGCGCTACCTCTGGAACGAGGACCAGCTCCAGCAGGCCGTCGCCGCGATGCAGGAAGGCGGGCGCGGCAAGGTGACCATCCAGCGCTACAAGGGGCTGGGCGAGATGAACCCGGACCAGCTCTGGGACACCACCATGGACCCCGCCACGCGGATGCTCCAGCAGGTCACCATCGACGATGCCGCCGCCGCGGACCGCATCTTCTCGACCCTCATGGGCGACGCCGTGGAGCCGCGCCGCAAGTTCATCGAGCGCAACGCCCGCTACGCGACGATCGACGTGTAGCGGCGGGCCACCGGGGGGCGGTCCCGGCCGGTGACGCCCCTTCCCGAGACGGAGCGCGGAGGAGCCCCCCTCCTCCCCCTTCCCTCTTTCCTCTTCCCTTGCATGCCCGAGCCGGACGTCAGCATCGTCGTGCCCGCCTTCGAGGAGGAGGCGTCGCTGCCGGAGCTGGCGCGGCAGATCCGCGCCGTGTGCGAGGCCGAGGGGCTGGCCTTCGAGGTCTGGATGATCGACGACGGCTCGCGCGACGGCACGTGGGCCGCCATCCGCCGCCTCCATGCCGAGGACGGGCGCTTCGCCGGGCTCCGCTTCCGCCGCAACTACGGCAAGAGCGCCGCCCTCGACGCCGGCTTCGCGCGCGTGCGCGGCCGCTACGTGGTCACGATGGACGCCGACCTGCAGGACGATCCCGCCGAGATCCCCGCCCTCGTGGCGATGCTACGCGACGAGCGCTACGACCTCGTCAGCGGCTGGAAGAAGACCCGCCACGACCCGGTCAGCAAGACCATCCCGAGCCGCTTTTTCAACGCCGTCACGCGCGTCGTCTCCGGCATCCCGCTGCACGATTTTAATTGCGGCCTCAAGGCGTACCAGCGGGACGTGGTGAAGCACATCCACGTCTACGGGGAGATGCACCGCTACCTGCCGCTGCTGGCCAAGTGGGAGGGGTACGACCGCATTGGCGAGAAGGTGGTCCGCCACCGGGCCCGGCGCTTTGGGCGGACCAAGTTCGGCCTCGAGCGCTTCATCCGCGGCTTTCTCGACCTCATCTCGGTGGCCTTCCTGACGCGCTTCGCCGCCCGCCCGATGCATTTCTTCGGGACGCTCGGCACGCTGGCCTTCCTCGGCGGCTTCGTCATCAGCCTCTGGCTCAGCTACCAGAAGCTGTTCGAGGGCCAGCCCCTCGGCGACCGTCC
>JAWWAN010000487.1:0-3517 GCA_033721675.1 Rhodothermales bacterium
GGTGGTACCAGTAGGTCCCTGCCGAGCCGGCGGGGATGGTGAAGACGTAGTCGTAGGCCTCGCCCGGGGCGACGGGGTGGAGCGGGCTGCCGTCGGCGTCGATGGGGAGGTGGAGGCCGTGCCAGTGAATCGTGGTCGGCTCGGGCAGCTCGTTCCTGAAACGCACGACGACGCGGTCGCCCTCGCGGACCTCCAGCGTGGGGCCGGGGATGCGGCCGTTGTAGGCGTACACCTCGGTCTCCATCCCCGGCAGCAGGCCGGCACGGGCGGGGGCCGCCGTGAGCGTCACCTCGACCGTGCCCGGCGCCACGGCGTGGTTCGGGAGCACGGACAGGCCGGTCTCGGCGCGGGCCACGGCTGGCGCACTCGCCGCCGTACGCGAGGGCTCCGGGTGGGGATGGGCAGGTTGCGCGGCGGCCACGGCCCGGGGCATCGGGCCTGCCAGCAGGACCAGCAACGCCACCCACGCCCGGGGCACGGGGGGGCGCCGCGCAGCTCGATACAGGGCGATCAGCCCCCCCGCGCCCGGCGGCGGGGCCTTCCTACAGAGGGGAGACATACTCCAATCATCCGACCCGGAATCGATGGGACCGTCTGATCAGCGACGTCGCTGCCCTTGCTGCTTCTCGGCGTGCACACAGCCAGGTCGACCTGGATCGCGACAGAGACAGAGGAGGGGGCTGAAGCGAGCTGTCAGGTGAACGAGGCGATGATAGATCGCGGCGTAGGATTTGACAAGAGGACGCCTCGGCGGACAAACAATATTACAATCCGCGTTCCAGCGCCTCACCGGGGCGTGCCGCTGGCGTGGAGGGCAGACGGTGCGTACCTTGTCGATTCTGCCGCCGCCGGCCTCGCCTCGCTGCCATGGAACGCTATCGCAGTCCCCTCCGCCTCGTCGCCCTGATCGGGCTCGGCCTCGTGGCCTTCCTGCCCGCCCGGGCGCAGAATGCACGGGAGGCCGCCTACCGCGTGGTCATCAACCATGAGGAGCAGTACGCGATCTGGCCGGCAGACCGCGAACCGCCCGAGGGGTGGGATGCCACCGGCGAGCCCTGCACGCGCGCCCGGTGCCGGGCCTATATCCTGGAGGTCTGGACGGACATGCGCCCGCTCAGCCTGCGCAAGACGATGGCGGCGAAGAAGATGCCCCGGGATCGCGCCCGCTACCGGGTCGTGATCAACCACGAGGAGCAGTATTCGCTCCGGCTGGCCGGGCAGGAGGTAGCGAAGCCGTGGCGCGCCACCGGGGAGGTCTGCACGTGGACCGACTGCCGCGCCCACATCGAGGAAGTGTGGACGGATATGCGCCCGCTGAGCGTGCGCGAGGAACCGTAGAGGGCCGTCCGGTGCGAAAGAACGAAGACAAGGACACGCGGTACTTCATCGACCTGGACCTGCGCTCCGGCACGATCCTCGGGTGGGATTATGACAACCGGTTCGACCTGATCGCCGAAAAATCGCTCATGCCCTCTCACCACCGCGTGTACATCTCCAGAGGGCAGTACAACAAGCTGGAGGAGAAGCATCGCGCGGTCTCAAGCAGGCCGAAGACCTGACGTGACTCGGTTCCGCTGGTGCGCATCGATCCGGGATGGGATCGTCTGCGGGACCCTCCGGGCTCCATAACAGTCTGGAGGAGAGACCTCCGGGGAGCCCGGTTCGCGGCGCGTGCCGGCCCGCACCGCCGTCGATGGCGTTACAGTGTGGTAACACGGCTCCGTTCCCCACGGGTCGTATCATATCAGACGCGCGCGAGGGCCGCTCCGCGCGCCGCATGCAGAACGCTTCCCTGTACCCCAAAAAAACACGACGTGATGAGCAGCAACGGTAAGTGCCCCTTCGGCTACACCCCCGGCAAGGGCCGGACGAACCGCGACTGGTGGCCCAACCAGCTCGACCTCTCGGTCCTGCACCAGAACCCGCCAGCCTCTAACCCCATGGACCCGGACTTCGACTACGCCGAGGCGTTCCAGGGGCTGGATTACGACGCGCTGAAGCAGGACCTGCACGACCTGATGACGGACTCGCAGGACTGGTGGCCCGCCGACTACGGGCACTACGGGCCGTTCTTCATCCGCATGGCCTGGCACAGCGCCGGCACCTACCGGGTGGGCGACGGGCGCGGCGGCTCCTCCAGTGGCACGCAGCGCTTCGCGCCGCTCAACTCGTGGCCCGACAATGCCAACCTCGACAAAGCCCGCCGCCTGCTCTGGCCCATCAAGCAGAAATACGGCAACGCCCTCTCGTGGGCCGACCTCATGATCCTGGCCGGGAACGTGGCGCTGGAGTCGATGGGCTTCGAGACGGCCGGCTTCGGCGGCGGCCGCGAGGATGTCTATGCGCCCGAGGCGGACATCTACTGGGGGACCGAGCAGGAGTGGCTGGGCGACGAGCGCTACAGCGAGGGGCGGGCGCTCCAGAACCCGCTGGCGGCCGTCCAGATGGGCCTCATCTACGTCAACCCGGAAGGCCCCAACGGTGAGCCCGACCCCGCCGCCTCGGCGCACGACATCCGCGAGACGTTCGCCCGCATGGCGATGAACGACGAGGAGACGGTCGCGCTCGTGGCGGGCGGCCACACGTTCGGCAAGTGCCACGGCGCCGGCGACGCCGCGCTGCTGGGCCGCGAGCCGGAGGGCGCCGAGATTCACGAGCAGGGGCTCGGCTGGACCAGCCGCTTCGAGAGCGGAAAGGCCGGGCATACCATCACCAGCGGGCTCGAAGGCCCGTGGACGCCCACCCCCGTCCAGTGGGATATGTCCTACTTCGAGATGCTGTTCGACAACGAGTACGAACTCGTGAAGAGCCCCGCCGGGGCCTGGCAGTGGCAGCCGAAGGAGCTGGACGCGGACGCGATGGCCCCGGACGCCCACGAGGCCTCCCGCCGCGTGCCGACGATGATGACTACGGCGGACATGGCGCTCAAGGTAGACCCGACCTATCGGAAGATCGCCCGCCACTACCGGGACCACCCCGACGCGTTCGCCGATGCCTTCGCGCGGGCCTGGTTCAAGCTCACCCACCGCGACATGGGGCCGAAGGTGCGGTACCTGGGGCCCGAGGTGCCGGAGGAGGACTTCATCTGGCAGGACCCCGTCCCGCCCGCAGACCATCCGCTCGTCGACGAGGACGACGTCGAGGACCTCAAGGGCGCGATCCTCGGCACGGACCTGTCCGTCTCGGACCTCGTGTGGGCCGCCTGGGCGTCTGCCTCGACGTTCCGGACCTCGGACAAGCGCGGCGGCGCCAACGGCGCGCGCATCCGCCTGGAGCCGCAGCGGAGCTGGGAGGCCAACGACCCGGCCCGGCTGCAGAACGTGCTGACCACGCTGGAAGGCATCCAGCAGCGCTTCAACGAGGCGCAGAACGACGGCACGCGCGTCTCCCTCGCCGACCTCATCGTGCTCGCTGGCAGCGCGGCGGTCGAGCAGGCCGCCAAGGACGCGGGCCACGACATCGCCGTGCCTTTTACCCCAGGGCGCACGGACGCGACCGAGGAGCAGACGGACGCCGA
>JAWWAN010000488.1:0-3509 GCA_033721675.1 Rhodothermales bacterium
CATGGCGTGGGCGCTCGGCAAGAAAGTGGACAGAGTGTCGAAGGCCTTCGCCCTTCTCATCTTGAGACCGGAGAGCGGGTCTCCGTACGAGGGGCGGGGGGGCCATTGCCGGGGGGCGCCGCGCCGAAACCGCCCTGAGGCTCCGCAATCGTCGTTTTCATATCGGGAGCCGCCCGGAGGCGTGCGCGGTACCCCTTCCTTGCCAAACACCATTCCCGTTCCTCGCCCTGCTTCCGCCGGGTGCGCGCCGGTGGCGGCGACGGCGCTTGAGGATGTGCGTCCTTTCCGCTATTCTCCACCGTTCGCGCGTGCTCGCCCCCTCCGCCACCTCCATGCAGCGCTGGCTCCGCCTCGCCGACGGCATCGACCGGGTCAACGAGACCCTCGGCAGGCTCGTCTACTGGCTCACGCTGGCGATGGTGCTCATCGGCTCCTACAACGCCATCGCGCGCTACCTCGACCGCTACACGGGCCTCGGGCTGAGCGCGAACACGTACCTCGAGATGCAGTGGTACCTGTTCAGCCTCGTCTTTCTGCTCGGGGCCGGCTACACGCTGCGGCACGACGCGCACGTCCGCGTGGACGTCCTCTACAGCCGCCTCTCGCGCCGGGGGCGGGCGTGGATCAACCTCGCCGGGACGGTGCTGCTGCTGCTGCCGTTCTGCGTGCTGATGCTGTGGACCTCGTGGCCGGCCGTGGAGTCGTCGTGGGCGCTGCTGGAGACCTCGCCGGATCCGGGCGGGCTGCCCCGTTACCCTATCAAGACGGTGATCCCGGTGGCGTTCCTGCTGCTGGCCGTGCAGGGCGTCGCGCTGGCGATCCGGCAGGTCGCGGTCTTGCGGGGCCACGCCGCGCCCGAGGACGAGGCGCGCCGGGGGCACGGGCTATGAGCGGGTATCCAGGCAGGAGGACGGACCGATGACGCCGGACTGGCTCGCTCCGCTGATGTTCGTCGGGGCGCTCGTGCTCATCTTCTCGGGCTACCCGGTGGCGTTCGCGCTCGGCGGCACGGCGCTCGTCTTCGCGGCCGTGGGCGTCGAGATGGGATACTTCGACTGGAACCTGCTGCTGGCGATGCCGGACCGCACGTTCGGCGTGATGTCCAACTTCGTGCTGCTGGCGGTGCCCTTCTTCATCTTCATGGGCACGATGCTGGAGAAGAGCCGGCTGGCCGAGGATCTGCTGACGACCATCGGGCAGCTCTTCGGGCCGCTGCGCGGGGGGCTGGCGCTGGCCGTCGTCTTCGTCGGTGCGCTGCTGGCGGCGGCCACGGGCGTCGTCGGGGCCAGCGTGGTGGCGATGGGGATGATCTCGCTGCCGGTGATGATGCGCTACAACTACTCCAAAGAGCTGTCGGCGGGCGTGATCACGGCGGCGGGGACGCTCGGGCAGATCATCCCGCCGTCCGTCGTGCTGATCGTGCTGGCGGATCAGCTCGGCATCTCGGTGGGGGATCTCTTCGTGGGGGCGCTCGTGCCCGGCGTGGTGCTGGCGGGGCTCTACGCGCTCTATGCCGTGGGGGTGGCCGTGGCCCGCCCGAAGGCGGCGCCGGCGCTGCCGAAGGCCGTCCGCGAAGCCGCCACCGGCACGCTCGTGCGGCGCGTGCTGCTCGTGATGCTGCCGCCGCTGCTGCTGATCCTGGTCGTCCTCGGGAGCATCTTCGCCGGGCTGGCCACGCCTACGGAGGCGGGCGCGCTCGGGGCGCTCGGGGCGCTCCTGCTGGCCGCCGTCAACCGCCGCCTCACCCGCCGGGCCCTCCGCGAGACGATGGACGAGACGGCCAAGCTGACGTCCATGGTGATGCTGCTGCTCATCGGCTCCACGGCCTTCGCACTCGTCTTCCGCGGGCTGGACGGCGACCTGTGGATCGAGGGGCTGCTGACGAACCTGCCGGGCGGCATCGTCGGCTTTCTCATCCTCGCGAATCTGGCGATCTTCGTGCTCGGCTTCTTCATCGACTTCTTCGAGATCGCCTTCATCATCATCCCGCTGCTGGCCCCGGCGGCGCTGCTGCTGGGCGTAGACCTCGTCTGGTTCGGCGTGATGGTGGGGATGAACCTCCAGACCTCGTTCCTGACGCCCCCCTTCGGCTTCGCGCTCTTCTACCTGCGGGGCGTCGCTCCGCCCGAGGTGACGACGGCGCAGATCTACCGGGGGGCCGTGCCGTTCATCGTCATCCAGCTCATCGGCCTGCTGCTCATCATCCTGTTCCCGGAGCTGGTCACCTGGGCGCTCTGATGGCGACGACTCCTGCACCCCCAGATCCTGCTCCGCGCATGCACATCAAGACTATCCAGAACGCGTTCTTCATCACGCTCCTGCTGCTGGTGACGGTCGCGTTCCTGTGGCTGATCCAGGACTTCATGCAGCCGGTGTTCTGGGCGGCCGTGCTGGCGGTGATCTTCTACCCGCTCTACCAGCGCATCCGGCGGGCGGTGAAAGAGCGCGATGCGCTCGCGTCCGTGCTGACGGTCCTCCTGATCCTGGTCATCGTCATCCTGCCGCTCTTCCTGGTCGGGCTGGCCGTGACGCGCGAGGCCGTCGGGCTCTACCAGCGCATCGCCTCCGGCGAGATCGACCTGCAGGAGGCGCTGCGCACCCTGGAGCGCGCCATCCCGCTCGCGGACGACCTCCTCGGGCGTGCGGGCGTGGATCTGGAGCAGGTGCGCGAGGGGCTGGCCGACGCTGCCGTCACCGCCAGCCGCTACCTCGCCTCGCAGGCGCTCACCATCGGGCAGAACACGGTGCGCATCGCGGTGATGTTCTTCCTGATGCTCTACCTGCTTTTCTTCTTCCTCCGCGACGGCGAGCGGCTGATCGACGCCATCGTGCGGGCACTGCCGCTGGGCGACCGCCGCGAGCGCCTGCTGTTCGTCAAGTTCGCCGAGGTCGCCCGTGCGACGCTCAAGGGGACGCTCGTGGTGGGCGTGGTGCAGGGCACGCTCGGCGGCGTGCTCTTCTGGATGCTCGGCATCGACGCGGCGGTCTTCTGGGGCGTCATCATGACGGTGCTCTCGTTGCTCCCCGCCGTGGGCGCGGCCATCGTCTGGGCGCCGGCCGCCGTCATCCTGCTCGCCACCGGGAACGTCGCCAAGGGCCTCATCCTGGCGGCGGCCGGGACGCTGCTCATCGGCCTGGTGGACAACCTGCTGCGCCCCGTGCTGGTGGGGCGAGACACCAAGATGCCGGATTACCTGATCCTGCTCTCTACGCTGGGCGGGCTGGCGCTCTTCGGCCTCTCGGGGTTCGTCATCGGCCCGGTCATCGCCGCCCTCTTCCTCGCCGTCTGGCAGATGTTCGTGGACGAGTACGGCAGCGCGGATGACCCCGCTCCGCCCGCCCCGCCGATGCCGCCGCAGGAGCCGCCCCCCGCCCCGGAGGCGGCGGGGCCGGTCAGCCCAGGTCCGGCTGTTTCTCCGTGAGGTAGCGCCAGTACCGGCGCGGTACGTGGCGCAGGTGCAACTTCAGGTTGCGGCGCTCCTCGATGGTCGTCGCCCGGAAGTATCCGC
>JAWWAN010000489.1:0-3507 GCA_033721675.1 Rhodothermales bacterium
CGATGCCGAACGGGATCGACAACCGCCGCCCTCCGAAGGAGCGCGTGCTGGGTGTGCCCGACGGCGCCGGCGGCGGGCTCGCCTTCCCCTTCGGCCGTCTTGACGAGAACAGCGCCGCGCGGGCCGCCCACGCCACCGTCGGGGGGGAGGAGGTGGTGGTCTTCTGGAGCCACGCGGCGCAGGGCGCGATGGCGTACCGCCCGCGCACCGGCGCCCAGACGCTCACCTTTGCCGGGATGGGCGCCGATGCCTTCGTCGATGCCGAGACGAACTCGACCTGGCGCCTGGACGGCCGGGCCGTGGCCGGCCCCCTGGCGGGCACCCAGCTCGAACCCCTCGCCGACGCCTACGTGGCCTTCTGGTTCGCCTGGGCCGCCTTCCAGAACCAGACCCGCATCTGGAACGGCTGAGGCCGATCGCTAAAATGGGGAGCGAAGCATGGAACCAGGAAGCGTTTGCAACACAGGTTGACGCCCAGCCTGCCCCCCCTTCGCCCTTCCCTTTCCCCCCTTCCCTGCTGCTCCTGGCCCTGCTGCTGATGGCGCCGGAGGCGACCGCTCAATGGGTGGAGGCGCCGGGGCGTGGATGGGTCCAGCTCACCTTCTTCCACCACGATACCCGCTCCCGCTTCGACGCCGAGGGGCAGCGCACCGACCTCTTCAGCGACGGCGCGCGCGCCGTCACGACCTCCGCGTTCCTCACCGGCGTCGTCGGGCTCGTGCGCGGCGCCGACCTCCGGGTGCAGGTTCCTTTCCATCGCCTCGCCTTCGACGACGTCGCCGCAGACCGCCGGAGCACCGGCTTCGGGGATCCGCGCATCCATCTGCGCGTGGGGCCGGCGCTGGCCGGCCGGCGCTGGGCGCTGCCCGTCGCCCTCCGCGGCGGCGTCAAGCTCGCGCTGGGGCGCTTCGACCGGGACGCCGAGATCATCCCGCTGAGCGAGGGGCAACGTGACTGGGAGATCTTCGCCGAAGTCGGCCGCTCGCTCCACCCGCGCCCCCTCTACCTGATGGCCTGGGCCGGCTACCGATGGCGCGCCTTCAACGACGAGATCGACCGGAAGCCCGGCGACGAGCGCCTCGCCTTCGTGGCCGCCGGCGGCACGGTGCGCCGGCTCGCGTGGAAGCTGGCTACCGAAGGGCTGTGGGGGCGCCCCCCCCGGCGCCGCCTCGGCGGTGGCGCCGAGCTGGCACTGCCGCTGGACCGCCGCCGCCTCGTGCAGGTGCTGCCAAGTCTGGGGTATCCTGCAGGGCCGGGCATGCTGGAGGTGGGCCTCCGCCTCCCGGTAGCGGGGCGCAACCTGCCTGCGGGCACAGCGATCTTCGCGGGCTACTTCCTTCGGGTGGATCTGCGGCGCGGCCTGTTCTGAGCATATTGTCCGCCCAGATACACAGCGGGTGTCCGCTGCCGTGAACGCCGGCGCACTCCCGGGCAAACCCGCCAGAACGGCACCTTATCTACGCCAGATCCGCACGCAGTCCTGCCGGCTGCGCCCCCGGCAACGCCAGCCTGTCGCCCTGTTTGGCCCCTTTTTTCCGGGTTCGCGCCGCCTTCAGGCGTCTCAGGGGGGCCTCCTCCCCGCTGGTGAGGGCGGCGCGAAGACCCCATGAACCCGCAGTGAAGATCGTCACATTCGGCAACCCAAGGTACTGTGTTTGTTACAATTAAGGGTAACGAAGAAGGCAACCGAGTAATCCTCTCGTAAACCAGAGACCACCTATGAAGAACCTTGCTGCTTCTTTCTACAGCGGTGTCATCCTGCTGGTGGCTTTCGTGAGCACGTTCGTTCTGGGCGATGCCCAGAGCAGTAACCGCTACGCCGACGTGCTGACCAACGCTACTCGCACTACCACGGAGCAGACGCTGTCTGAGACGCCGATCACGGCCAACCCTTTCACGCTGGAGGGGCCGCGCCTGGACCTGTCGCACCTCAATAGCTTCGACGGGATGCTCAGCCCTGCGGGCAACACGGTGGACCTCGTCCGCTCGGCCGCCGAGTTCAAGCAGATGATCGCGAACCTGAGCCGCCTGGAGCCGCTGGCGCCGGAGACGCTGCCGTCCATCGATAGCGAGACGCTGTGGCTCGCGCGCTGCATCTACTCCGAGACGAAGCGACCCGAGGAGCAGGAGCTCGTCGCATGGGTCCTTCGCAACCGCGTCGAGACCGGCTACCGGGGCGCCCGCTCCTTCCAGGAGGCCGTGCTGGATCCGTACCAGTTCAGCGCCTTCAACCCGGGCACGCGCACGCGCCGCCACTACACCCGCCTTACGCCGACCTCGACCGCGAAGGGCTGGCAGCGCGCGCTCCGCATCGCCTACGAGGTGAAGCGCATGCCGGAGGAGCTCCGCCCGTTCTCGCCCGAGACGCGGCACTTCTACAGCGAGCAGTCGATGCGAGGAGGCCGCACGCCGAAGTGGGCCGTCGGCAAGCGCCCCGTCCGGCCCGCGCGTGA
This sequence comes from Rhodothermales bacterium, assembly GCA_033721675.1. Taxonomy (GTDB): domain Bacteria; phylum Bacteroidota; class Rhodothermia; order Rhodothermales; family JAWWAN01; genus JAWWAN01. The sequence continues at coordinate 2,454 of JAWWAN010000489.1, forward strand.
CCTCCTGCTGGACGCCCGCCGCTTCCGTTTCTACGAGCGCATCGTGTGACCTGACCCCCACCCGCACGCGCGCTACCCGCCTCCCGAGTCTCGACGACTCGGGAGGCGGTTTTTTTTGCCCCTATGCCACCGCCCGGCCCGATGCGCGCGTCCTGCGCGGCGGGCGCCCACCCCGCTCGGGGCCGGCATGGCCGGGAATAACACGATTCCTGAGATCCCCGCCTCCTGTAGCACGGACGTTGCATAGGCCGCGCGAACGACCCCTCGCAGCGCCCCATACAACGGGTATAGCTTTGTAGAAACCAACCGCTGGCCCCTAGATGACTGCCCTGTATCGCTGCTGGATCGTCGTGCTGCTGCCCCTCCTCATGCTGGCGGCCTGCGGCAACGACGCCACAGACCGGGAGCGCCCGCGCCCGTCCGACCCGCCGGCGCGCCCCGCCGCGCTCGCCGAGGAACGGCCGGTCGATTCGCTGCTCGTCCAGGCCGTCGAGCAGGCCGTGACGGCCGACCTCCCGGACTATGCCCGCGAGCGGAGCGTCATCGAAGAGGCTCTGCCGCGCTTCTACGAGCAGCGAGGCTACGAGCCCGCCTGGGCCACGTATAGCGGCCCCACGCCGCAGGCCGAGGCGCTCCTCGAAGCGCTCCGCGCCGCCGGAGACGACGGCCTCCACGCCGCAGACTACCGCCTCGACCCGATCCAGGACCAGATCGACGCCGTCTTCGCGGGCCAGCGCGCCGACCCGGAGGCCCTCGCCTCCCTCGACGTACTGCTCACGACCGCGTTCATGGACTTCGCCGCCGACCTCCACGGCGGCCGGGTCGACCCGGACCGGATGACCGCCAAGTGGGAGGCGGATCCGAAAGAGAAAGATTATGCGGCCGTCCTGCGATCCGCGCTGGAACAGGGGGACGTGGCCGGCGCCCTCCGGGCGATGGCGCCGCCGCACGACGCCTACCATCGCCTGCGCGACGCCCTCCAGACCAATCGCACGCTGGCTGAGGTGGGCGGCTGGCCCGAGCTCCCGGCGGGCGACGTCGGCCGCCCCGGCGA
>JAWWAN010000490.1:0-3493 GCA_033721675.1 Rhodothermales bacterium
GCAGATTTCGAGCGGGATCTGGTGGTTGACGAAATACTCCAGCAGCGCCGGGTCGCGTTCGAGCGTGATGCCGTGGCCGATGCGGTGCGCGCCGCAGTAGAAGAGGGCCTGGTAGATCGATTCCGGCCCCCACGACTCGCCCGCATGCACCGTCAGGTTGAGCAGGTGATTGCGGGCGTAATAAAAAGCGTGGAGGTGATGTTTCGGCGGGTTGCCCGCTTCGCCCCCGGCGAGGTCGAACGCGACGACGCCGCGCCCCCGGTAGGCCACGGCCAGCTCGGCCTGCCGGAGGGAGGCGCTCTCGAAACGATCCCGCAGGCCGCACACGATGAGGGCCGTGCGGATCCCGAAGTCGCGCTCGGCCTGCCGCAGCCCGTCGAGGACGGCGTCGTTGACCTGCTCGAGCGTGAGCCCCTCCTCGGTGTGCAGGATCGGGCCGTAGCGGACTTCGAGGTAGCGGACGTTCTCGCGGGCGTTGTCCTCGGCGAGCTCGTAGGCGATGCGGCGGAGGGCCTCCTCGGTCTGCATGAGGGGGATCGTGTAGCGGAACCACGCGAGGTAGGCTTCGAGCGTCTCCGAGTCGTCGATCTGGCGCAGGATGGTCTCCAGCCCCTCCACGGTGTCGGCCGGCAGCAGGTTCGTCTTGCCCTGCGTGCGGGCCAGCTCCAGCATCGTCTCCAGGCGGAGCGAGCCGTCGAGGTGGCAGTGCAGTTCGGCCTTGGGCCAGGCGAGGAGGTCGTCGCGGGTGAGGGCAGCGGGCGAGTCGGGCATGCAGGCAGTCGGGTGAACGTCCAGATGATACGCGTCGGGGGCGCAGCACGCTGCGCCCCCGGGTCCCTCCGGCGCGGAGGGAGGAAAAACATACCGCGCGCCGGCGGTGCGGTTTCGTGCGCGCCGGCGGGGTGTAGCAGACGGGCGGGCGGTGTATCTTGGGCGCCGGGGCTTTATCGGGCTTTTCAGGAAACGCATCCCGGAGAGCGCCGTTGTACCCCGTGCCGCAGGCAGAACCCCTTTCTCCCCTGGAGATTCGACAAGCAGAGGTGTGACCATGGGTACCCCGGGCCCGTTCGAAATCATTCTGATCTTCCTCGTGATCCTGCTCATCTTCGGCGCCAAGCGCATCCCGGAGATCGCGCGCGGGCTCGGCAAGGGCATCCGCGAGTTCAAGGACGCCACGACCGACATCAAGCGCGAGTTGAGCGTGGACGATTCCGCGCAGCACCGCATCCAGGCGCCGCGCCAGGGCGAGGCGATGGCCCGCCAGCAGCCGTACCAGCAGCAGGCCTACCAGCCGCCCCAGCCGCCGCAGCAGCCCGCGCCGCCGCAGGCGCCGCCGCCGTCCGAGGCGGGCGCGCAGTCGTCCTGAGCCGCCGGCCCCCCGCGATCCGCCCGACGCGCAACCGGACCCTGTGACGATGCCCCACCCGACTTTCGCCGACGCCCGCCGGGCGTTGGAGAACGACGAGACCAGTTGCGAAGCGCTGGTCTCGTCTTTTTTGGAACGGATCGAGGCGGACGACGGCCGCCTCAACGCCTTCATCGACGTCGATGACGAGGGCGCGCTCCACCACGCCCGCTATCTGGACGCCCAGCGCGCGCGCGGCCAGGACCGCCCGCTGGCCGGGCTGGTGCTCGGCGTCAAAGACGTGCTCTGCATCAAGAACCGCCGCGTGACGGCCGGCTCGAAGATGCTCGCCGACTTCGAGTCCCTCTACGACGCCACCGTCATCGAGCGGCTGCGCGAGGCGGGCGCCATCTTCATCGGCAAGACCAACTGCGACGCGTTTGCGATGGGCTCGTCCAACGAGAACTCGCACTTCGGGCCGGTCAAGAACCCGCTGGACGAGGCGCGCGTGCCGGGCGGCTCCTCGGGCGGGAGTGCGGCGGCCGTGGCGGCGGGGATGTGCCACGCCGCGCTCGGCACGGATACGGGCGGCTCGATCCGGCAGCCCGCGGCCTTCTGCGGCGTCGTCGGCCTCAAGCCCACCTACGGGCGCGTCAGCCGCTACGGGCTCGTCGCCTACGCCTCGTCGCTGGACTGCATCGGGCCCCTCGGGCACAGCGTGGAAGACGTGGCCGTGCTGCTGGGCACCCTCGCCGGCGCGGACCCGAACGACGCCACGAGCGCGCCCGTGGCCGTGCCGGATTACCGGAAGGCCCTCACCGGGTCCGTCGAGGGCGTCCGCATCGGGCTCCCGAAGGAGTACTTCGCCGACGGCCTGGACGACGGCATCCGTCAGCGCATCGAGGCCGTGGTGGAGGGCCTGAAGGCGCGCGGCGCCGAGGTCCGCGAGGTGTCCATGCCCCACACGGCGTACGGCATCGCCACGTACTACGTGCTCGCCACCGCCGAGGCCTCCAGCAACCTCGCCCGCTACGACGGCGTCCGCTACGGCTACCGGGCCGACGAAGAGGCCGTCCGCGAGCGCCTGGAGGAGGGCGAGAGCCTGCTGGAACGGCTTTACACGCAGACCCGCACGGAGGGCTTCGGGACCGAGGTCAAGCGCCGGATCATGCTGGGCACCTACGTCCTCTCCTCCGGCTACTACGACGCCTACTACGGGCGGGCGCAGCGCGTCCGCACGCTCATCCGCAGCGACTTCGACCGCGCCTTCGAGTCCGTCGACGTCCTGCTGACGCCGGCCACGCCCACGCCGCCCTTCGCCCTCGGCAGCAAGACCGACGACCCGCTGGCGATGTACCTGAGCGACGTCTACACCGTCACGGCCAACCTGGCCGGCGTGCCGGGGCTGGTGGTGCCCGCCGGCACGCACCCGGAGGACGGTCTGCCGGTGGGCCTCCAGCTCCTCGGCCGCCACTTCGACGAGGCCCTCCTCCTCCAGGTGGGGGACGTGGCGATGAAATTGGTTGAAAGTTGAACGTTGGACGTTGAACGTTCTTACGAGACCCCCTAACCTGTGCAGCCTGCCACCCTTAACCTTCAACCGGGATCATGAGCATTCTCGTCGATAAGAACACGCGCCTGGTGGTGCAGGGCTTCACGGGCAAGGAAGGCAGCTTCCATGCCGAGCAGATGATGGAGTACGGCACGAACGTCGTGGCCGGCGTCACGCCCGGCAAGGGCGGCCAGCGCCACCTCGACCGGCCCGTCTTCGACACCGTCGCCGGGGCCGTCGAGCACGAAGGCGCCAATACGGCCGTGATCTTCGTCCCGCCGCCCTTCGCCGCAGACGCCATCATGGAAGCCGCAGACGCGGGGGTGGGCGTGATCGTGTGCATCACCGAGGGCATCCCGGTGCAAGACATGGTGAAGGCATACCATGTGGTGCAGCAGCGCGGGGCGCGGCTCGTGGGGCCGAACTGTCCGGGCGTGCTCACGCCGGGACAGGCCAAGGTGGGCATCATGCCCGCCATGATCTTCTCCGAGGGCGCCATCGGCGTCGTCTCCCGCTCCGGCACGCTCACCTACGAGGCCGTGGACCAGCTCACGCGCGAGGGCTTCGGGCAGAGCACGGCCGTCGGCATCGGCGGC
>JAWWAN010000491.1:0-3486 GCA_033721675.1 Rhodothermales bacterium
GACGGCGGCCATCTCGGGCTGGCCCGTCCGGGCGAAGGCATGGCCGAGCCAGTAGGCGAGCGAGCCGAGATCGGCGCTGGCGTACGTCGAGTCGACGTGGTACAGGCGGATCAGGCGCGGGATGGCGCGGCCGTAGTCCGCCCCCTCGATGGCCCGCACGCCCTCGGCGAAGGCGAGCGCCATGTGGGTCTCCGCCTCGGCCCCGCGGGGCGGCGCCTCCTGCCCCCGCACCGCTCCGGCGAGGAGCAGGCCGAGCGCGACGAGGAGAGCGCGGCGCAGCATGGCGTCGTGGTGGGGTGGATATACGGTGGTGTGGGCGTACGGCGGTGTGGGGGTAGGGCGGTGGGGTGGGGGGAGGACCTGCTTTCGTACCCCCCTACCCGCTTACCCCCTTCCCTTCCACCCCTCCACACTTCTTCGATCCCCTACCCGTCCATCCGTTCCCGGACGGGGGCGGCGGTGCGGTCGATGACGAGTTCATCGCGCACGACGGCGTCCTTCCACCAGAGCGGGATGATGGCGAAGCCGAGGACGATGTAGATCCAGGTGACCAGCAGCGAGGCGTCGGGCGGACCCACCATCAGCCGTCCGAAGCCGACGAGCAGCAGGAAGAGCGAGAGGGCCGTGTAGATCATCACCTTGAGGCGGCGGGCGAGGGCCACCAGGGGCGCGCCCGGCCGGTGCCCGTAGGCCGCCGCCGTGCGGGGCCACACGCCGGCAGGCTGCACGCGCGCGTAGAACCGCTGCAGGACCGCCGGGTCGGTGCGCGGGGTGACGTACGTGACGCCGACGGCCGCCGCCGTCGACGCCAGCGCCATGATCGAGAGGCGGAGCCAGTCCTGGTCCTCGCCCAGGTCCCACACGAAGAGGATCAGGAACGCCATCACGAGCGAGACGACGATGGCGGCCAGCTCGGAGTACAGGTTGATCCGCTCCCAGAGCCACCGCAGCACCAGCACGGACCCCATCCCGGCGCCCAGCAGCAGCGACGTCACCCACGCCTCCTGGATCGAGCCGAGGTTGACCATGATGACGAGCGCGATGACGAGGATGAGCACGTTCGAGAGGCGGGCCACCACCACCAGCTCCCGGCTGCTCGCCTCGCGCTTCTGCCACTGCTGGCACACCAGGCGGCTGTAGATGTCGTTGCTCCAGTACGAGGCGCCCCAGTTCAGGTGCGTGTCGATGGTGGAGGCGAGCGCGGCGAGCAGGCCCGTGAGCATCAATCCCCGGATCCCGACGGGCAGCAGATCGTCGACGCCGGTGACGAACAGGATCTCGCGCGAGGCCACGAAACCTTCCGCCCCGGCATCGGCGGCGGCGAACGGGTAGATGACGAGCAGGCCGACGCCGATGATGAGCCAGAGGAGGCTGCGGAAGAGAATCTGCGCCCACGTGAATACGACGCCGGCCACGCGCGCGTCCCGGTCCGTCGTACAGGCCATGGACCGCTGGGCGAGGTAGCCCGTGCCGTCCGAGTTCATCTGGAAGAACCACTGGAGGCCGATGATGATGAGGAACGGCCACAGGATGCCCTCGGCCGTGGGCGGCCCGAACGAGAGCATGGAGGCGGCGAGGTCCGCGCCGTAGAGGGCCGTCACCCGCTCGCTCAGCCCGCCGAAGCCGCCGACCTCGCGGAGCACGACCCACCCGTAGACGAGCGTGCCGACCATCGCCAGCCCGAACTGCATCACGTCGGTGGCGATGACGCTGCGGAGGCCGCCCGTGGTGGAGTAGAGCGCGGTGAAGCCGAGGATGAGCAGGATCGAGATGAAGTTGTTGGCGGTCGCCATGGCGGGGTCCAGCCCGGTGACGCTGCCGCCGAGGGAGAGCCCGAGCGCGGCGAAGAACCCGACGATGGGCTCGTAGACGCCGCCGGGCAGCCACGCGTGCCACGGCAGGAAGACCTCGGCGATCCGCACGGCCGCCACCAGCACCATCGCCATCACCACGCAGTTGATGACGGTGCCGTAGTAGATAGCCTTGAGCACGCGCAGCGCGAGGACGCCGCCGCCGCTGTAGCGCACCTCGGTCAGCTCGGCATCGGTCAGCACACCCGCGCGCCGCCAGCCCACGGCGAAGACGAAAGCCATCAGCAGGAACGCGAGCCCGTAGATCCACAGTCGCCAGAGGAGGAAGATGCCGCCCGTGGCGATCAGGCCGGTCACCAGCAGCGGGGTGTCTGCGGCGAACTGGGTGGCCGCCATGCTCAGGCCCGCCTTCCACCCGGAGATGCTCTGGCCGGCCAGGAAATACTCGTTGAGGTTCTCCGACGCCTTGCTCCGGTTCCTGAACCCGGAACCGATAGCGTAGACCACGAAGGCGAGCACGATCAGCAGGTCGAGCATGACGGGGAGGGTGAGGACTGGCGACTGGGGAACAGGGGCCGGGGGCAGCGGGGGCGTCGAGCGAGTGCAATATCGGGGGTGGCGGGGGGAATTTCGAGAGGGGGGTCAGGGGCCGGGCCGGGCGCGGGCGACGCCGACGAACGCCTCCGGCGACCCCGCCACGACGTCCGCGCCCCGCTTCTTGAGCCACCGGTAGGCGAAGACGGTGCCGGCGGGCACCATCACCTCGCCCGTCCAGAACGGGTACTCGGCGGGGTCGAGCGGGCCGGCGGCGGCTTCGGGGCGCCACATCCCCAGCGCCTCGACGCTGCCGCTCACGTAGACCGCCTCCCCGTAGACGGTCTCGACGTAGAGCCGCAGCGGGACGGGCACGAGCGCGGCCGGCGCGGCCGGCGGCCCCATCGGTTCGAGCCACAGGCAGCCGTAGGGCGGCACGGCGAGGGTGCCCGTGCTGAAGTGCAGGCGCTCGCCGGCGAGCACGTCGCGCGCGTGGCCGCTGCGATAGGCCGGCGGCAGGCCCTCCAGCGGGGTCTGCTGCCACGTGCGGCCGAAGTTGGCCGCCAGCAGCAGATGCCGCCCCCGCCGGTGGCGATGGACGACGAACAGGCCGTCGCTCTCGGGCACGACGATCTCGGCGCGGGCCTCGCCGTGAAGCGCGGGCCGGGCGCGCCGCACGTCCGCCAGGCGCCGCAGCCCGTGGAACAGCCGGTGCTCCACGGTCCCGGCCGTGTGGCGCCGCTCGGCCTTGTCCCAGTCCATCCGGGGGCGATGGATCCAGCGGTTGTCGTCCCGCCGCAGCGGGTCTTCGAGGTACGCGAGGTCGTTGAGCTGGCCGAGCTCGTCGCCGCTGTAGAGGAGGGGGATGCCGGGCATGAAGTAGACGACGCCGTGAAGCAGCAGCATCCGCCGGAGGGCCGCTTCCGCGGCCGCCTCGTCGCGCTCGACGAGGGCTTTCTGGAGGCCCGTGAGGGCGGCGGCCGTGCCCGAGGTGCGCGCCTCGCCCGTGCGGTCGTCCACCTGGAAGCGGTAGCCCTCTGCATACCGGGGGGCGGCGGCGCCCGCGTAGAAGTCGGACAGCCAGCGGCGCGTCGCGCGCCCGCCCTGCCCCACGGCCGCCGCGTCGCCGTCGTCGATGCCC
>JAWWAN010000492.1:0-3478 GCA_033721675.1 Rhodothermales bacterium
CCGGCCCACAGCCTGCGCGCCACCTACAACCGCGCCTTCACCACGCCGGCCGGCGTCAACCTCTTCCTCGACCTCGTCGTGGCGCCGCCGGCGGCCAACAGCGGGCTCTTCGGCATCCGGGCCGGAGGCGCGCGCGACCCCTTCACGTTCGACGACGCCAACCTGGTGAGCTTGGTGCCGTCGCTGGCCGGTGCGCTCGCGCCGCTCGGCGTGCCGGCGCGCGTGCCGCTCGGCCAGCTCCCCCTCGCCGGCCTCTACGGCTTCGGGCTCGGCGTGGCGAATGCCACCGGCGCGCTCGACGGCACGCTCGCCCAACTCGGCATCAGCGGGACGCAGGCGCTGCAGGTGAAGGGTGCGCTGGCGGCTGCTGCGACGCGCATCCCGGGCACCGTCGGCGGGCTGATGCTCATCAACGGCGCGCCCGTGACGCCGCAGAGCACGCCGGCCATCGAGCAGACCATCACGAATGCCGTCGAGCTCGGCTACAAGGGCGTCGTGCAGCAGCGCCTGCGGGTGGGCGTGGACGTCTACTACACGCAGAAGACCAACTTCCTCAGCGGCCTGCAGATCATCACGCCCGTGGTGGTGGCCGGGCCGGACGGCGGCGCGGCGCTCGGCGCGGCCCTGCCCGCCGCCGTCGGCCCCGACCTCGGCGCGCTCGGCCTGACGCCCCAGCAGATCGGCGCGCTCGTGCAGACGATCGCCACCGTGGCGGCCTCGACGCCCTACGGCATCGTCGAGCCCGAGCAGAACGTGACGCGGGGGCAGGGCGGCGCGCCCGAGATCATGCTGACCTACCTCAACTTCGGCGACGTCGATTACTACGGCGCCGACCTCGCCCTCGAGCTGCTGGCCTCCGAGCGCCTCAGCGTCTTCGGCAACTACTCGTGGGTGAGCGACGACTTCTTCGACGACGACGAGCTGGGCGAGGAGGGCACGGGGCGCTTCGTCTCGCTCAACGCGGCCCGCAACAAGGTGCGGGGCGGCGCCACGTTCCGCCACCCGGCGGGCTGGTACCTGCGCACGGCCGGCCGCTACACCGACGCCTTCCCCGTCCGCTCCGGCGTCTATAACGGCACGGTGGACAGCTACTTCCTCCTCGACCTCGGCGCCGGGTTCGACCTCGCGCGCTACGCGCCCGGCCTGCGGCTGGACGTGCTCGCCCAGAACGTGCTCGACGAGTTGCACCGCGAGTACGTCGGCGGCCCGCAGCTCGGCCGGCTCGTCACCGCGCGCCTCACGTACACGATCCAGTAAATGGGATACGCAGGCCGGTGGGCCGAGGCTATGGCCCGCCGGCCCGCCTCGCTCCTGCTCATGCCTGCCCCCGCCTACCGTGCGACGACGCTGCGCCGCCGCTACCCCGGCGAGCACCTGATCCGCTTTCGGCGCGATGTGCTCGGCGCGTTCGAGCGCATGGCGGCGACCGGCGGCGACCTCGTGCAGGTGCGCGTGGGGCCGCGCCGCGTGGTCCTCGTGCGGCACCCGGACCTCGCCCGCGAGGTGCTCATCGACCGGCACGCGGCATTCACCAAATCCCGCGCGCTCCGCCTCTCCAAGTTTCTTCTGGGGGAGGGGTTGCTGACGAGCGAAGATGCGTTCCACCAGCGGCAGCGCAAGCTCGTCCTGCCCGCGTTCCACCACACGCGCCTGCGGAGCTACGGCACGGCGATGGTGCGGCTGACCGAGGAGCACGTGGCGGGTTGGACCGAGGCCGAGCCGGTCGCGCTGGACCGCGAGATGATGCGGCTGACGCTCCGCATCGCCGCGCGCACCCTCTTCGCGGCCGACGTCGACGACGAACGCGGCGAGATCTACCGGGCGCTGACGGCCTCGCTCGGCGTGGCCCGCCGCGTCTCGAACCCCCTCGCCGAGTGGTTCCTGCGCCTCCCGCTGCCCTCCACGCGCCGCCTCGAACGCGCCCGCGACCGCCTGGACGCGCTCGTCCTCGGCCTCATCGACGACCGCCGCCGCGACGGCGCCGACCACGGCGACCTCCTCTCGATGCTGCTCGCCGCGCAGGACGAAGACACCGGGCGCGGCATGACCGACCGGCAGGTGCGCGACGAGGTGATGACGCTCTTCCTGGCCGGGCACGAGACGACCGCGCAGGCCCTCGCCTGGACCGGCTACCTGCTGGCCCGCCACCCGGACGTCCAGGCGCGCCTCCACGCCGAGGTCGACGCCGCGCTCGGCGGCCGGCCGGCCTCGTTCGACGACCTCGCGCGGCTCGGCTACGCGCGCCAGGTGCTGGCCGAGGCGATGCGCCTCTACCCGCCCGCCTACGCCATCGGCCGCGAGAGCCGGGAGCCCGTCGAGGTCGGCGGCACGCCGCTGCCGGCGGGCACCACCGTCCTCATCGGCACCATCACGATGCATCACGACCCCCGGTTCTGGCCCGCGCCCGAGCGCTTCGACCCGGACCGGTTCGCGCCGGGTGCCAGCGCGGATCGGCCGCGCTTCGCCTATCTGCCCTTCAGCACCGGGCGGCGCGGCTGCATCGGCGAGCAGTTCGCGTGGGCCGAGGGCGTGCTCGTCCTCGCCACGCTCGCGCAGCGCTGGCGCCTGCACCCGGCGGCGGACCGCCACCCCGGCCTCGACCCGAGCATGACGCTGCGCCCGCGCCGCCGCGTCGCTCTCCGCCTGGAACGCCACCCGTGAGGCCGGAACGGACTGCCGCGTGGCGGGTGCGTTAGAGGCCCGTCCCTCCCTGCCTCCTGCCCTGCATCGCCATGACCGATCATCGCCGCATCGCCGCCGTCGTCCCGGCCGAGCCCGTGAACATGGGTGGCCTCGTCGTCAAGCAGCCGCTGCCGGCCGGCGGGGTCGACCAGATCGACCCGTTCCTGCTGCTGCACCACGCCCGGATCGCATTCCGGGGCGGGCAGCACCCGCGCGGGCTCGGCGTGCCGCCGCATCCGCACCGGGGCTTCGAGCCCGTGACGTTCATCTACCGGGGCGGCGTCCACCACCGCGATTCGCTCGGCAACGACAGCGTGATCCGCGAAGGCGGGGTGCAGTGGATGATGGCCGGCAGCGGCGTCGTCCACAGCGAGCGGCCGCCCGCAACGCTGGCCGAGGAGGGCGGCGTGCAGGAGATCATCCAGCTCTGGATCAACCTGCCCGAGCGCCACAAAATGACCGCCCCGCGCTACCAGAGCCTCACGGCCGAGGCGACGCCCACCGTGACCTCCGCCGACGGCCGCGTGCGGGTGGCCGTGGTGGCGGGCGCGCTCGACGGTGCCGAGGGGCCAATCGGCACGCACAGCCCGCTGCTGGCGCTCAACGCGACCTTCGAGGCGGGCGGCCAGCACGCGTTCGCCCTCCCGGCAGGCCACAACGCCTTCGCGTACCTCCTCGACGGCCGCCTGCGCGTGAACGAGGAGCGCTGGGGTCGGCGTCGCCGAAGTAGCGCTCGGCCGCGCTCTCGGTGAGGACGACGGTGTTCGGCCGGTCGAGCGCGGTGGCGCGGTCGCCC
>JAWWAN010000493.1:0-3477 GCA_033721675.1 Rhodothermales bacterium
AGCCCTCCCACGAGCCCGCCTTGCCGAAGCCCACCGGCCCGCCCTCGGCCAGCCGCCAGTGGCCCACCTCCCCCGCCGTGTCTGTGGCGCCGTGGACCACCTGCCCGTTGACGATCAGCCCCGCGCCCAGCCCCGTCCCGAACGTCAGGAAGACGAGGTGGCGGAGGTCGGGGCGGTCGCGCCCGGCGCCGTAGTGAAATTCGGCGAGGGCACCGGCGTTGCCGTCGTGCTCGACGTAGACGGGGAGGTCGGGAAAGCGGGCTTCCAGCCGCGCCTTGAGCGGCACGCCGTGCCAGCCCGGCAGGTGGGGCGGGTCGAGCAGCTCGCCCGCGCCGATGCGCAGCGGCCCGCCGACGCTGACGCTGACGGCGCCCACCTGCCGCCCCGCCGCCTCGGCCGCGTGCCGCACGGCGTCCATCAGCCCGGCCAGGCGAGGGAACATCTCGTCGAACGGGCGGCCGGCTTCGGTCGGTAGGGCGCGGCGCTGGAGGATCACGCCCTGCCGCGTCCCCTCGACCACGGCGGTCTTGGTGCCGCCTACGTCGAGGCCGAGGACGGTGGGTTCGCTTTCCGCTGCCAAGGTGGTTTTTGATTCGTTGTATGATGAGGGCCGCCACGCCAGCCTGATTTACCCCTCCTGTCCTCCCCTTTTCATGGGGAGGGACTCGGTGATTTAGCGTTGCGTCAACCAGACAGTCCCCCTCCTTGCGAAGGAGGGGACAGGGGAGGTAGGTTCATAGCGGCACGGTCGGTCTCTCGCGTCCGTCACAGCCTTCGTGTGCTCTCCGCAGCCTGCTAAAAGAACGGTCTTTCCGTGCCTTCACGCCGCGATTTTCTGCACCGCAGCGGACTGGCTGCCTCCGGGCTGCTGCTGGCGCCCCGCCTCGTCTGGCCCGCCCGCCCCGGCGATCTCGCCCTCGAACTGCTGTTTTCCGCCGAGGCCCTGCCCGCCCTCCGCGCGCACTACGCTGCGGACCCGCTTTTTCGCCCGCTCCGCGCCGAGCTGGCCGCCTTCGACCGCGCCGCCGAGCGCCGCTTCCTGCGCGAGGAGGTCCGGCTGGACGATCACCTCGTCCACCTCCGCCGCGTCAGCGAGGCGGCCCGCCGGATGGCCTTCCTCTACCTGATGACCGGCGATGCCGACGCCGCCGCGCTCGCCGTGGAGGCCGTGCGGACGCTGATGCGCTACCCGGCCTGGGACTATTTTCTGGAGGCCGGCACCGAGACGCTCGGCCTCCAGCGGGCACCGGGCGCCGTGATCGCCACCGCCTGCGGTGCAGACTGGCTCGGCGACGCCGTGGACGACGCCGAACGCGACGCCTGGCTCCGCACGATGGCCCGCCGTGGCTGCGAACCCTGCTTCCGCAGCCTCTACGGCATGCGCCACCCGGACCGCGTGGTGGGCTGGACCATGGACCCCGCCAGCAACTACCTCGAACACCGCCCCGGCGACTACCTCGACGTCTCCCGCTGGCCCGTCATCCTGGACCGGACCAACCTGAAGGCCGTGCCCGCCGCCGCGCTCACCCTCGGCGCCGCCGCCTACGCCCGCCGCTTCGGCGCGGACGGCGACGCCCGCCGCTGGCTCGAACAGGCCCGCCACAGCCTGGGCACCTTCCGCCACCGCTTCGCGCCGGACGGCTCCTACGACGAAGGTGTCTCCTACGCGGACTATACCGCCCGCCACCTCGCCCTCGCCGCCGACGCCCTCCGCCGCTACGACGGCACCGACCTCTTCGACCTGATCAACTGGCCCGGCCTGATCGACTACGCCGCCGCCACCACCCTCCCCACCGCCGCCGACCGCCACGCCATCGTCAACTTCGGCGACGCCGGCTCCGGGTTCAGCGCCGCCGTGCCGCTCTGGATCGCCCGCCGCGCGCGCGACGGCCGCGCCCAGTGGTTCGCTCGCACGCACGCGGACGGCGTGGACGAGTGGGCGCTGCTCTGGTACGACCCCTCGGTGCCGCCCGCGCCGCCGCCGCCCGGCCCGTCGCTCTGGCGGTCCGATCTCGGATGGATCGTCGGGCGCACCGGCTATGCCGCAGGCGACCTCGTGGTGGCCCTCCGCAGCGGCGGCCCGGCCAATCACGAGCATGCGGACCGGGGGGCGCTGATCGTCAAAGCCTTCGGCGAGGTGCTCGTGGCGGACCCCTACCGGCCGCCCTACAGCGCCGCCGATCCCGCCTGGATGCTCCGCACGACGGCCGGCCACAGCGCCCTGCTCATCGACGGGCAGGGGCACCAGTACCACGACGGCGCCGAGGGCACGAATCCGTCCGACGCCGAGGCCCGCCTCGTCCGCTACGGCGAGCGCGACGGCTATTTCTTCTGGACGAGCGACGCCACGCCCGCCTACCGGCTCGCGCTGCCAGATGTGGCCTCGGTGACGCGCACCGTGCTCGTCTTCCACGCCCTGCCCGCCGTCGTCGTGCTGGACAAGGTGATGAAGCGGGCGGTGCCCTCACGTCTCCAGGCCCGCTTCTTCGCCGACAACCGGGACGGGCGCGGGCGCGTGGCGGTCTCGGCGGAGGGCTTCCGCATCACGCGCCTTGGGGCGGTGCTGCACGGCGTCTCGACGGGCGCCGCCACGGCCGGTCGCCTGCCGATCCCGGAGGCGACGGCCCGCCGGCATCCGTTCGCCGAGGTGGAGACGCCTGCGCCGCACCTGAATCCCCTCCTCGTCACCGTCCTCCTGCCCGAGCGCGGCACCGGCGGCGCGGCCTCCGCCACGCTCCGCCCGCACGACGACGGCGCCGCCGTCGCGATCCGCACCGCCGGCGGCTCCAGGGCGCTGCGGGTTTTCGACACGGGCGCGATCCCGGAAGTCGCGGTGTCCGGCTGACGTCCACGCGCCCCGCGTCCTGGCTCTTGCCCTGCATCCCTCCTCGCCACTCCCTGTCGCGCCCTACGCCCCCGCTCGTCATCCCGAGCCTGCCGAGGGATCGGTGCGCGCGGCCGTGCACACCGCACGATATCCGTTTCTCACCCCGTTCGGAATGACGGAGCGGGAGGGCGAAGCGCACGTGGGCGCGAGCCACGATGACCGCACGCGCGGCGGCCTACTTTTCCCCGCGCCGCTCCTGCTGGAACGCCTCGTAGTTCTCGCGCACGATCTGCGTATTCGGATGCCCGGGTCCGAGGACTTTCTCGTGGAGGTCGAGTGCGCGCCGGTAGAGGGGTTCGGCCTCGTCGTGGCGGCCCTGATTTTCGAGCAGCCTGGCAAGGTTGTTGAGCGTCATGGCGGTGGAGGGATGCTCGGGTCCGAGGGTGCGTTCTCGAATGTCGAGCGCGCGGCGGTAGAGGGGTTCGGCCTCGTCGTAGCGTCCCTGACTTTTGAGCAGCACGGCGAGGTTGTTGATGTCGGTTGCTACTTCGGGGTGCTGCGTTCCATAGACTTTCTCGGCTGTCGAGCTCGCGCGGCGATAGGACGACCGACGCGTCGGGAAGGCGGGTTCAGTGGAGACTCACTCACAG
>JAWWAN010000494.1:0-3472 GCA_033721675.1 Rhodothermales bacterium
CGCAGCCGCGTGTAGACGTGCTTGTGGTTGTCGTAGCCCATGATCCGGGCGATCTGGGGCGCCGTGCGGCCGTGCTCGTAGCGGAGCAGCACCAGCATCTGATCCTCGGGGTCGAGCTGCGCCAGCGCGTCGTTGAGCCGGTCGATGCGGTCCTGGTGGTAGAGCGCCTCGATGAGGTCGTCGGGCCGGTTGTCGCTGCGGGGCTGGATGCCCACCTCGCGGAGCTCCTCGATGGAGAGCGGCGGGCGGTTGGCGCGGAGGGCGGCCAGCAGATGCCATCGCTTCCGCGTCGAGAGCAGCTCGTTGATCCGCCCGATGGCCTCGACCACTTCGAGCGCGTTACACGCCACCCGGTGGCGGAGCGTGATGATCTCGGCGATGTCTTCGTGCGCCAGGTGCTCCTGGAAGTGGTACTTGAAGACGAGCCGCTCGCGCTCGTCGAGCTGCTCCAGCACGGAGCGCGGCGTGGAGCTGGCGCGCTGCTTCCGGAACCGGTCCCGGCACGCGTTGGCGACGACGACGCTGAGCCACGGCGCCAGCTCGCCGTCGATGTTGAAGCGGCGGAGGGCGCGGTAGTCGTGGGCCGTGAGCCGCTCGCAGATCGCCGTGTAGACCTCCATCACCTCGTCGGCGTCGTTCATGAAGGTCCGGATCATGCGCAGCAGCATCGGGGTGTAGCGCTCCAGCAGCGCCAGGTAGGCGCGCTCCGGATCGCTCCGAAACAGCTCGACGAGATCGGGTTCGTTCATCCTGCGGATCCTCCCCGCGGCATCGTACGCGCGGGTTGGCCCCCTCGGCGGCGCCCGCGTCTTCAATCTACGATGCGAGGCTATCGGAAGCCAGCGCCCCCCCGGGCCGCAACCCGGCAAGATCCGGTGAACTCCGGCCCCCGTGCACGGCAGAACTTGACCACCGCCGTTCGCGTTCACTATTTTCGCCGCGCTTCACGCGCTAGTAGCTCAGTTGGATAGAGCGTCGGATTCCGGTTCCGAAGGTCGGGGGTTCGAATCCTCCCTAGCGCACGCTCCCGTGCCCGCAGCTCCTACATGGACTTGCGGGCTTTTTTTTTGATGACAGGGGGTGCAAGACGGATCCAGGGCGCCGCCCGCCGATCTATTCCGCCGCTGGTCGATGGGAGGCTGCATTACAATTAAGCGATTGCTTTCCTTGCCTGGGTTCCGATGACCCGCCGAGGATGCTCATGCCCCAGCAGATCGCTCTGGGAGACAAACTCTACCTGCACCGCCCGGACCGGCCGTTCGACGCCGCCGAGTTCCACCTCTTGATCTCGGCCCACGGCGCCGTCCTCCCCGGCAGCTTCACCACGCCGGAGTGGGGGTCCCTGCACTTCTACGGGCGGCACGGCGCAGCCATCTACGACCCCGGCTTCCGCGACATCATCGAGGGGAAGTACGAGGTGCTGGAGAGCGTCGGGGGCGGCGAGGCGTGCTCGTCCTACCTGCTGTCAAAATACCAGGGGCGCCACGGCAACAGAAATGAGACCTACGAGAGCCTGCAGGCGGCCATCCGCAGCAACAGCGATTTCCTGGAGCTGGTCCACACGCTGCTGGCCTCGGGCGACGAGCGCAAGCGGAACCTGGCGAAGCGAACGTTCAAGGCCCGCGACAACTTCGCTTTCCACTTCGACGTGCTCACGATCCGCAACCGCTGGTACGCCAAGTTCGGCGTGACGCTCAACTACGTGCTGAGCCAGCTAGACCATCATGGCTACCGGTACAACGACATCCATTGCAGCTTCTGCCGCTGGCGGCCGGGCGGCGGCAGCGTGAGCGCACGGGAGTGGGGCGCCTGAGGGCCTCCTTACTTTCCTGCCGGAGCCAGCTGCCCGAGCGCCACGCGCGCCTGCTGCTCCAGCGACTGGTGGTAGTCGTAATCGCCCCGGAAGGCGAGCGCGGCCCGGTAGGCTTCGGCGGCCCGCGCCTCGTCGCCCTGCTCCCGGTGGATCTCGCCGATGTAGAACTGGCTCCACGGCGCCCACCGGGCGGTGGCGTCGGGGCGAGGCGCGCGAAGCACCGCCGCGTACGCCTCCAGCGCGGCCTGATGCCGCCCCTCCGCATGGATAAGACGCCCTCGCCGGTACAGGGCTTCCGTGTGGACGGGGCTGCCGGCCTCGGCACGGGCGAGCACGTCGTCCAGCAGGCGGCCCGCCTCCGCGTAGTGACCGGCATCGTAGGCATTGGCGGCGCGGAGCAGGGCCCGCTCGAAGGGGTCGAGGGGGGCTGCCAGCAGCCGCCGGGCTTTCCGCCGGGCCGCGACGTCGCTGTCGAACACGCGCGCGCTCTCCACTGCCCGGTAGTGTGCCAGGGCGTCCGTGCGCCGGCCCTGCATCTCCAGCGCCAGCCCCAGCTCCAGCGCCGCCACGGCCTTGAGCGCGGCCCCTCGGTGCCGCCGCAGGTACCAGCGGTACCCGGCCTCCGCCTCGGCGTACTGCCCCTGGCGGAACCGGCACTGCGCCAGGTAGAACACGGCGTAGTCGATGAAAAAATGCTCCGCCTGCGTGCCGGCCTGCACGGCGTCCTCCAGGAGGGGCGCGGCCGCATCGGCGCGGCGGTTCACGAGCAGCGCGTAGCCGTAGAGGTAGGAAAAAAGCGGGCTCGCCGGGTAGGCGGCGTGCAGCCCCGCCAGCTGCTCCACGCCCCCCCCCTTCGACCCGTTGAGCAGGACGTCCGTCAGCCCCAGGTAGAGGGTCGCCTCGTCGCGCTGGAGGCGGCTGCGGGCCGCCGCACGCCGCAGCTCGGCCATCCCTCGCCGGACGCTGCCCTCGTAGCCGAGCACCCGCAGCAGCTTCCGCTGCGAGGACGGCAACGAACCGATCAACACGTGGAACAACCCCACGCCGAGGTAGGCTTCGTCGAAGCCCGGCGCTGCTGCGACGACCCGCTCGAAGTGGCGGTACGCAGACCGGCCCGCGAGCGCGGCGCGGACGTAGCGTTCGTCTTTGGCCCACGCCAGCGCCCGGTGCAGATGGTCCTCGGCGCGCAGATGCATCGCCCACGGCGTGCTCGGAGCGGCATCCAGCAGGGTATTGAGCGTGTCTGAACGGCCGAAGAAGGCGTCGAGGTCGTGCGGCTCTTCGGTGATGAGCGCCTTCAGGAAGGCGGCGTAGGCGAGGTGAAAATAGGCGGCGGGGGCACCGTCCGGGCGGGACGCGAGGCGGCGCAGCGTGCGTTCGGCCGCGCCGAGGCGGAGGTGCAGCAGATGCGCGCGCCCCTCCAGCAGCAACGCCTCAGACGCCGCCGTCTCCAGCAGCATGGGCCGGGCCGGCTGCGCGCCCGCGACGGCCGCGAAGAACACTCCCAGCCACAGCAGCCCGGCGCAGCGGCGTAGCCCATCGGCACGCGTGCTTCCCCTCCCTCTCCTCATCGCCCCTCGCCCCGAAGCCTCAAGCGACCTCGACGTCCCGGATGCCGTCGGCCATCTCCTCGCTGAACGCGTCCGGGTCCGGCCGGCC
>JAWWAN010000495.1:0-3437 GCA_033721675.1 Rhodothermales bacterium
GGCTGCGCTTCGGCTGCCGGTTCTTCCGGCGCGAGTGGGGCCTCGGGCACCGGCGGCGGCTCCGGCGCTTCCGGCTCGGGGGGGCGGGCACGGGCGGCAGAGAGGCGCTCGGCCCGCTCCTCGCAGGTCCGGCAGACGCCGTCGCCCCAGTCTGCGGCGAGGTCCTCGATCCACGTCCCGCACGACGGGCATCGGTACTGCCCGAGGCGCACGTGGGCGAACGAGACGCTGGCCCGCTCGCTGATGAGCTGCACGAAGCGCTGCTGCTGGATCACCGACAGCGTGGTCTGCTCCGGGTCCGGCTCGGCGAAGCGGCCCACCTCGAAGCGCCCGGTGCCGAGGTCGAGCACGAACGGCCGCGCCTGCCCGTCGCTGACGATGCTCCCGACGATGCGCTCCATGGGATTCCGACTAGAAGAAGCGGCGCGTGGCGGTGTAGAACAGCCCGACGGCCAGGATCTTGGCGAGGTCGAAGACGACGAAGCGGAGCCAGCCTTTGTCGATGGACTCCCACCACGTCGTGTGGTCGGCGGCGAAGTGGCGCCAGGTGACGCCGAGGGCGAAGAGCACGGCGGACCCTGCGATCATGGCCAGGATGCTGCCGGTGAGTGTGTTCCAGCGGCGCGAGAGGCGCCCGGTGACGGCGGCCGAGAGCGGATAGGCGAGCAGATAGCCGGCGGTGACGGCGCCGAAGAGATAGGCCGGCCCGAAGCCGTCCCCGGCGAAGACCGGGAAGAGCAGGCCGAGGCCGAGGTAGAGCGTCATCGCCAGGAGCCCGTTGCGCCAGCCCAGGTAGAGCCCGCTGCCGTAGACGGCCAGCGTCTGGAGCGTGATGGGCACCTCCCAGAGGTAGATCCGCACCTGCGCGCCGAGCGCCGCCAGCAGCGCGAAGCCGACCACGCCGAGCACCTGCACCAGCGCCGTGGCCCGCTCCTGGCGGAGTGCATCGACGGAGGCCGTTCGAGAGGAATGAAGCGTCAGCAACGTCGTCGCCATCGGTACGAGAAGAGGGTTCGCGAGAGAATGAATCGGCAGAGTCCAGCGGCGTCAACTTACGGCATCCGCGCCACAGAATGGCGGGCCCTGCGAATTCTGCCGGCGTTTTCACAGAGCCTCCGGAGACGCCTCCCAGAGCCGCTCAGGTGCCCAGCAGCAGGTACGCGCCGCCCGCCAGCAGGCCGCCCACGAGCGGCCCCACGACGGGCACCCAGGCGTAGCTCCAGTCGCTGTCTCGCTTGCCGGTGATGGGCACGGCTGCGTGCACGGCGCGCGGGCTGAGGTCGCGCGCGGGGTTGATGGCGTAGCCCGTCGTGCCGCCGAGCGTCAGGCCGATGGCGAGCACGAGCAGCCCGACGGGCAGGGCGTCCAGCGCGCCCAGCCCGCCCACGCTCCCCTCGGGGCCGGCCACGTTGGGCGCCGCCAGATAGAGCACGCCGAAGACGAGCACGAACGTGCCGAGCACCTCCGAGAGCACGTTCGCGCCGTAGTTGCGGATGGCCGGCGCCGTGCAGAAGACCGCGAGCTGGGCGTCCGGGTCTTCGGTGGCCTCGAAGTGGTCGCGGTACATCACCCAGACCAGAAAGGCCCCGAGCGCCGCCCCGATGAACTGGGCGGCGAGGTAGAGCGGCACGTCCGCCCACGCGAACTTGTCCGCCACGGCCAGCCCCACGGTGACTGCCGGGTTGATGTGGGCGCCGCTGTAGACGGCCACGCAGAAGACCGCCACGAAGACGGACATCCCCCACCCCCATGTGATGACGATCCAGCCGGATCCGTGCCCCTTGGTGCCGCGCAGCACGACGTTCGCCACCACGCCGTTGCCCAGCAACAGCAGCAGGGCGGTGCCGATGAGTTCAGCCAGGAAAGGACTCATGGGGACTGGGGGATGGGGACTGGGGACTGGGGGAGCACCGTGCGGCCTTCCCGTGCATCAACCGGCGGTCTCGGTGGGCTCCCAGCCGCGGGCGCGGTCGAGGGCGCGGGACCACTGGCCGAGCATCCGCTCGGCGTCGGCGCGGTCCATCTGCGGCTCGAAGCGGCGGTCCACCTGCCACTGCTCGGCGATCTCGTCGAGGTCGCGCCAGAAGCCGACGGCGAGGCCCGCCAGGTAGGCCGCCCCGAGCGCCGTCGTCTCGGTGACGGCGGGGCGGACGACGGGCACGCCCAGGAGGTCCGCCTGGAACTGCATCAGCAGGTCGTTGGCCGTCGCGCCGCCATCCACGCGCAGCTCTTCGAGGGCGATGCCGGCGTCGGCCTCCATCGCGTGGATCACATCGGCGGTCTGGTAGGCGATGCTCTCCAGCGCTGCACGTGCGAGGTGAGCCGCCGTAGTGCCGCGCGTGAGCCCGACGATGGTGCCGCGCGCATACGCATCCCAGTGCGGCGCGCCGAGGCCGACGAAGGCGGGCACGAGGTAGACGCCGTCGTTGCTGTCCACCTCACCGGCCAGTGCCTCGACGTCTTCGGAGCGCTCGATGAGGCCGAGCCCGTCGCGGAGCCACTGCACGACGGCGCCGGCGATGAAGATGGAGCCTTCGAGCGCGTACTCGGTGCGGCCGTCGATCTGCCAGGCAATTGTGGTGAGCAGGTTGTTGGACGAGGCGACGGGCTGGGTGCCGGTATTCATCAGCATGAAACAGCCCGTGCCGTAGGTATTCTTGACCATCCCCGGCCGGGTACACACCTGCCCGAAGAGCGCCGCCTGCTGGTCGCCGCCGATGCCGGCGATGGGAATGGCGCCGCCGAAGAGGTCTGGCGCCGTCTCGCCGTAGACCTCGCTGCTGGCGCGCACCGTGGGCAGCAGCGCGCGCGGCACCTCCAGGATCTCCAGCAGCTCGTCGTCCCAGTCCAGCGTGTGGATATTGAAGAGGAGCGTCCGTGAGGCGTTCGTGACGTCGGTGCAGTGGCAGGCGCCGCCGGTGAGGTTGTAGATGAGCCACGCATCGATGGTGCCGAAGGCGAGGTCGCCGGCCTCGGCCCGGTCGCGTGCGCCGTCCACGTGGTCGAGCAGCCACTTCACCTTGGTGCCGGAGAAGTAGGCATCGATGACGAGGCCCGTCTTCTCGCGGAACAGGGCCTCGTACCCCTCCTCCTTCAGCCGGTCGCAGAGGCCGGCCGTCCGGCGGTCCTGCCAGACGATCGCGTGGTGGATGGGCGCGCCCGTCGCACGGTCCCAGACGACGACCGTCTCGCGCTGGTTGGTGATGCCGATGGCCGCGACGTCGCCCGGCCCGAGGTCGAGGTCGGCGAGGGCTTCGCGGGCCACCGCGTGCTGCGTCTCCCAGATCTCGGAGGCGTCGTGCTCGACCCACCCCGGCCGGGGAAAGATCTGCTGGAACTCGCGCTGCGCGACGGCCCGGATGCTGCCGCTGTGGTCGAAAACGATGGCACGAGAACTGGTCGTTCCCTGGTCGAGGGCGAGCACGTAGGGCATGGCA
>JAWWAN010000496.1:0-3423 GCA_033721675.1 Rhodothermales bacterium
GGGGCGCAGGGTCGCCAGCCACCCGTCCGCTCCGTCCTGCGCGTAGCCCGTGCGGAAGGCGTGCACCAGGCGGTCGCCCTCGAAGAAGGCGCCTTTCAAGCCGCTGTTGCCGGCGTCGAGCGCGAGGTCCATCGGGGCGGGTTCAGGCCGGGTTCGTGGTGACGTCGCCGGCGTGGAAGGTGCGCGGTCCGTCCGGGGTATCGAGCCGGAGGGCGCCGGTCCTGGAGACGCCCGCGAGGCGGCCCCGCACGAGCCCATGCTGTGCGGAGAGCCGCAGCACGATGGGTTGCCCGAGGCCGTCGAGCCGGTCCTGGTAGGTGTGCCGTACGGCGTCGGCGTCGTGGGCGAGGCGGTCGTAGTGGTGTTCGAGGCGTTGAAGCAGATCGGCCAGCAGGGGCGCGCGCGGGACGGGCCGGCCGGCCGCGAGCCGGAGCGAGGTGGCGCGCGCGTCCAGCGGCGGGGCGAAATGCTCCTGGTTCACGTTCAGCCCGATGCCCAGCACCACCGTCGGCGTAGACCCCGCCAGGGACGATTCGAGGAGCATCCCGCAGCACTTACGCCCCTCGATGAGCACGTCGTTGGGCCACTTGATACGGACCGGGACCGGCACGACCACCGCCTCGACGGATTCCGCGACGGCGAGGCTCGCTGCGAGGGTGAGCAGGCCCAGCCGAGCCGGAGCCAGCGGCGGGCGCAGCACGAGGGAGAACGTGAGGTTGCGGCCGGCGGCGGCCTGCCAGGTGCGGCCGTGCCGCCCGCGCCCGGCCGTCTGCTGCTCCGCCAGCACGAGGCTGCCCTCGTGCGCCCCCTCCATCGCCCAGCGCATCGCCTCCGTGTTGGTCGAGCCGATCACCTCGAAGCCGCGCCGCCACCGGCCGAAGCGATCCGTGCCGAGCCGCGCGGCGACGTCGTCGAGAAGCGGAAGGGAGCTGACGTGTTCGGGCGACATCGCGGGCGCCGGGGTGTCGGGATTCGTGTACGGTGCGCCCTGCGGGGCGGGGCGGTGCCTACTCGGCTCGCCCGTGGAATGATTCTTGATACCTCGCGCTTGGATTCGTACGCTGTGTTTCCACCGCGCAAGACCAAGACCCCGATGGTGTTTCGACGCATTCTCTACGGCCTGGCGATTGCCCTGCTGCCGGCCCTGCCGCCGCCCGGCGCGGCGCATGCCCAGGGGCGCCCGCCCGAGCTGAACACCCAGTTCCACCGGGCCGAGACGGCCTGGCGGAGCGGCGCGAGCATGCTCGAAGCCAAGGCCCGCATCGACCGGGTGCTGACGGCGCTGCCCGACGACGTCGCGGCGCTCAAGCTGCGCGCCCGGGTGCTGCTGGAGATGGAGCGCCCCGCCGAGGCCCTCCGGGATGCCCGCCGTGCCGCCCGGTTGCAGCCGGAGGACTCCGAGGCCCATCTCATCCGCTGCGAGGCTGCACGCCTCACCGGCGACCTCGGCGAGGCCGGCGCCGCACTCGATGCCGCCGCGCGCATCGCCGGTGACGACCCCGGGCTGCACGTCCACCTCTCGTGGAACGCCGTCCTGCTCGGCCGGCTCGACGAGGCGGAGGCGTTCGCCCGGATCGCGCTCGCCGCCGAGCCGGACGATGCCGCCGGGCGCTATCAGCTCGCCCGCGTCTTCATTCTCAAGGAGCAACCGGACGCCGCCGTCACGCTCCTCGCCGACGGGCTCCGCGCTGCCGTCCTGGACCCGGCCGTGGTCCGTACGGATACCGTGCTCGTTCGCGTGGCCGCCCATCCCGAGCTTCAGAATCTGCTCGACCGGTAGCCGCCGGCGTCACTCCGGCCCGAAGGCGTAGAAGGCGGACGCGGTCTGGAACCGGTGCGGTGCACGAAAAGGTCCGTCGATCCGGGTGCGGACGCGCGTGACGTGCGGGCGCCAGGATCCGCCGTCCCCCGGCCGCACGGCGGCGAACACGGCGGTGGTCTCGCGGGCGAAGAAGGCGCGATTCGAGCGGTGCAATGAGAAGGCCACCAGCCGGCCCGCGTCTTCGTCGAGGTAGAGGCGGGCGCGCCGGATGGGCTGGTCGTCGCCCTCGCCGGCACGCGCCCGGATCTCGACGGCCTGCACCGGCATCCCGGCGACGACGGTGTCTGGCCGGAATCGATACACGAACGCGTCGCGGTTGCGGGGGGCGAGGTACGCCGGGTCTTCGGGAAGGAGCGCATCGAGCCAGTCGGCGGCGGGCGCGGGCGTTCCGGGGTCGGCATCCACGAACGAACCCAGGTAGCCGAACGCGAAGGCGCCGAGCGTATCGGCGTGCAGCAGGCGGTGTGCGCCGTCCTCGTGGCGGACCACCCGTTCGAGCCCGGCGAGGCGCCTGCCGGAGGCGTCCAGCTGCGTGGTGCGGATGTGGCGGGTGTGCGGCACCGCGTCGAGCCGGCTGAACGCCTCGCGGAAGGCGCGGTCGTCGATCCGGCCGAGGACGGCCAGCACGGTGTCTCGCACAGCCAGATCCTGGGGCAGGGCCTCGGGCGGGGCCGCCTCGGGGCCGCAGGCGGCCAGGCACAGCAGCAGGGGGAGCAGGCGCAGCGCAGAGCGCGAAGGCACAGGGCAGACCGGCGAGCGAGCAGGGGGACGGGCGCGACGTCTCACGCCGCCGCCCACCCGTGGGTTGCCTCCGCCGTCCGAGAAAATGGGGTAACGACAGGCACGGCGGGTGGCCCGCGCCCCGCCCGCGCCGTTTCTTGCCGCCTCATCCACCCCGCCCGAACGATGCCCACCCCAGACCGCGCCCTGCTCGAACGCGCCCGCGACGCCGCCGTGGACGCCGCCCAGCACGCGGCCCGGCTCATCCGCCGCCATGCCGGGCATATCGACGAGGCGGAGGTGGCCGAGAAGGCGACCCACGACCTCGTCACCGACGTCGACACGCAGGCCCAGGAGCGCATCCGCACCGTGCTCCACCATGCGTTCCCCGGCTTCGCGTTTCTGGCCGAGGAGGGGCCGGATACCGGAGCCGAGGCCACGGCGGACGGGTATCGGTGGATCGTCGACCCCATCGACGGGACGACCAACTTCACGCGGGGCGTGCCGCCCTACGCCGTCTCTATTGCCCTGCAACGGGAGGCCGAGCTCGTGGTGGGGGTGGTGCTGGAGGTCGCGCGCGGCGAGCTGTTCACCGCCATCCAGGGCGCCGGCGCGTTCGGCGACGGGCGCCGCCTCCACGTCAGCCGCCGCGCCACCCTGGAGACGAGCCTGCTGACCACGGGCTTCCCCTACCGCGCCTTCGACCACATCGACGACTACCTGACCGTCTTCCGCGACTTCATGCGCCGCTCGCGCGGCGTGCGGCGGCCCGGCGCGGCGTCGGTCGACTTCGCCTACGTGGCCGCCGGCCGCTTCGACGGGTTCTTCGAGACGGGCCTGCGCGCCTGGGACGTCGCCGCCGGGGCCGTGCTCGTCACCGA
>JAWWAN010000497.1:0-3375 GCA_033721675.1 Rhodothermales bacterium
CCGGTCTCGACGACGCGACCCGGATGCGCCACCAGGAGGACTTCCTCCACGAACGCGTCGAGGTGGTGGTGGCGACCGTCGCCTTCGGCATGGGGATCGACCGCTCGAACGTCCGCTTCGTGGTGCACGCCGGCGCACCGCGGTCGATCGAGCACTATCAGCAGGAGACCGGTCGCGCCGGCCGCGACGGGCTGCCCGCCGACGCCTGGATGACGTACAGCCTGGGCGATGTGGTGGCGATGCGCAAGATCCTGGAGGGCTCGGGCGTGGCCGGCAAGCAGCAGTGGGTGGAGCAGCACAAGCTGAACGCCATGTTCGGCTACTGCGAGACCGCGGCCTGCCGCCGCCAGGTGCTGCTGGCCTACTTCGGCGAGACGCTCGACGAACGCTGCGGCAACTGCGACACCTGCCTCAACCCGACCGAGACGTGGGACGGCACGGTCGCCGCGCAGAAGGTGATGTCGTGCGTGGCGCGTACCGGCCAGCGCTTCGGCGCCGGCCACCTCATCGACGTGCTGGTCGGCAAGGAGACGGACAAGGTCCGGCGCTTCCGCCACCACCGCCTCCCCACCTTCGGCGTCGGCGCCGACCGCTCGGCCACCGAGTGGCGGTCCGTCATCCGCCAGCTCACCGCCGCCGACTTCCTCCGGGTGGACGTCGACGGCTACGGCGGCATCCGCCTCACGCCCGCGTGTGGCCCCGTCCTGAAGGGCGAGCAGGAAGTCCGCTTCCGCGTCGATCCCAAGCCGGCGAAGAAAGCCCGCAAGAAGACCTCGGCGGACGTCGCCCTGCCCGAGACGGCGGACGAGCGGTCGCTCTTCGAGGAGCTGCGGCAGCTCCGGCTGGAGCTGGCCCGGCAGCAGGGTGTGCCGCCCTACGTGGTCTTCAACGACACCACGCTGGCCGCGATGGTGCAGGAACGGCCGCAGACGCTGGAGGCGTTCGCGGCGCTCCCCGGCGTCGGCGAGGTCAAGCTCCAGCGCTACGGCGAGACCTTTCTCGACGCGATCCGCCTGCACCACGAGAGCGCGCTCTAGCCTCTCGCCTGGCCGCACGAGGTCAGCGGGCACCGACACGTGGAGAGGGAGGAGCACCTCCGGCCGGCGCGCAGCGGACGACCGGGCGGGGCCGCAATCCCCGGCGCGGTGAGCCGGGGCCGACCTCACGCGGGCTTCAAAAAATCGGGGCCGCGGGGGCGGAACCCGTCGGCGCGTCTTCGGTTGGAGCGGATCCACAGCGGCACGGCCTGCGTTGCAGGTGGCTGTGGCGACACGCCGGTCAGGTAGCTCAGTTGGTAGAGCAACGGACTGAAAATCCGTGTGTCGGCGGTTCAAATCCGTCCCTGACCACCTGTTCTTTTCATGCGGCGCGCCATCTCACCGTTTCTTTACGAAGAGCGGCTTGCACAACCAGGAAGGCGCGCTGTATTTTTCGAGTCTCGCCGCGCCCTGTGCGCGGCGGATGCGGTCCGGTAGTTCAGTTGGTTAGAATGCCGGCCTGTCACGCCGGAGGTCGCGGGTTCGAGTCCCGTCCGGACCGCACGAGCAAAGCCCCAAGCCGCTTTTTTTCAGCAGCTTGGGGCTTTCTCTATTTACCCCGGCAGCAGGGATGTAGAAGGGCACCTACTCCGGCTTTCGCTCCCGGGCCGTCGGGAACGCCACGGGCGGGTAGGCCCCGTACTTCTCGGGCGTGTACTCGCTGGCCCAGAAGTCGGGCGGCCCCTCGCTGTCCGGCACCTGGTTGGTCGCCGGCTGGAGGCCGTGCTTGAGGTAGGCGGCGATGTCCCAGAGTTCCTGATCGTCCATGTGCCGATACACCGGCCACGGCATCGGAGGCGCCAGGTACTTGGGGTTAGCGGGGAAGTTACCCTCACCGGGCGTCATCGAGGTGATTTCGACGTCCGGCGTCTCGCCCGGGCGTAGCCCGTAGCGGAGCGCGTTGAAGATCTGGCGTTCGCTGAAGCGGCCCAGCCCCGTCTTGTTGTCCGGGGTCAGGTTCCTCGGGTAGGTCTTGAAGGGTCCTATCGAGAAGATCTGCTCCTCGACGGTCTGGCCCACGAGCCAGCCCTCTGCCGCTGGATTGCCGAACCCACCGTGGCAGTCTCCGCACCCGTGGGTGATGACGAGCAGGCGTCCGCGCAGTATTTGCTCGTCGAGCATGTCGGCCTCTTCCGCCGCGGGCGCCGTAGTGGTAGCGGCTATCGACCACGCGAGCGTGCCGAGCATGATGAGAGCCAGACAGAACGTAAGATACTGGGATGCCTGGCGCAGCGTAAGCTTCATGGTTGACCTCCGTGGTCTGTGATTTCTAAGATACCCATCATCCCGTGGTCTTCATGGTCCAGGATGTGGCAGTGAAACATCCATTGGCCCGGATAGTCGTCGTAGCGCACGATGAACCGCACCGTCTCGTGCTTGGGCACGTTCACCGTGTCCTTCCAGCTCAAAAACGGCTCCGCGACGCCGTTGCGCTCCAGCACCTGGAACTGAAACCCGTGCAGGTGGAACGGGTGGTCCATCCCCACCAGGTTCTCCACCTCCCAGATCTCCGTCGCACCCAGCGGCGCTGAGACGTCCACCCGGTCCATGTCCATCAGCTTGCCGTTGATCAGACCCTGCGTGAGCACCATCAGCCGCGTGGCCGTCGCCTCCGCCGGGTCGAGCGCCGGGACCGGCCGCAGCCGCTCGGGCAGCGCCGGAGGGCGCGTCGGCGGCGCGTCGGAATACTGGAGCGTGAGCAACTCGCGCGGGCGATTCCAGTCGGGCGGGCGGGTCTGGGGGACGTACCGGTCGTAGGGCAGCGTCCGGAGCACGGCGCGGCTGCCCGGCGGCCCGGTGGCGCGCACGAGCACCTCGACGCGCTCGGCGTTGGCGAGCACGAGTTCGGAGGTCTCCACGGGCCGCTCGAAGAGGCCGCCGTCGCTGCCGACGTGGAGGAACGAGTGGCCGTCGAGGGCGAGGCGGTAGACGCGGGCGGCCGAGGCGTTGATGATGCGCCAGCGCTGGACCTCGCCGCTGCGGATGGAGAGCGCCGGCATCACCTCGCCGTTGACGAAGAGCACGTCGCCCTCCCGCCCATTCTCGGCATCGACGATCCCCTGCAGCGTGTGCACGCCCGGCAGGTCGATGGCA
Source organism: Rhodothermales bacterium (assembly GCA_033721675.1). Lineage (GTDB taxonomy): Bacteria > Bacteroidota > Rhodothermia > Rhodothermales > JAWWAN01 > JAWWAN01. The sequence continues at coordinate 3,132 of JAWWAN010000497.1, forward strand.
CCGTCGGGGAGGAAGCGGTTGTCGGAGAGGATGAGCAGTTTCTCGGGGAGGTCGGCGGGCAGCGGGTCATCTGCGGCGCGCACGACGACGGCCCCGTAGAGGCCCATCGCCACCTGGTAGCCCGTCCGGTGGTGGGGGTGGGGGTGGTACCAGTAGGTCCCTGCCGAGCCGGCGGGGATGGTGAAGACGTAGTCGTAGGCCTCGCCCGGGGCGACGGGGTGGAGCGGGCTGCCGTCGGCGTCGA
>JAWWAN010000498.1:0-3353 GCA_033721675.1 Rhodothermales bacterium
CATTGGTGTTGGTCAACAGCATCACCAGCCCGTTGTGGCGCCCGTCTGCCTCCGCGTAGAAGATGTACTCGAACACGACGCCCTCGACGGCAGCAAGGGGCTTCCAGGCCCAGGTTCCTTCCATGGGCGCCGGCTGCGCGGCGGCGGGCACCACACACAGCATCGCCGCGAGCCATCCTGCCAGACTGCATCGCATCGCCCCCTCCCTTCATCGTGGTCAGGGTAGGACGGATCGGCCCGGGCAGGGGTTCGCTGCCCGGCGAAGAATCCCGACCAGGCACCCGCGCGGCCGGGTCTCGGAGCGCTCCGATGACGCTCAGCAGCCGAGGTCGGTGCGGGCCTGCGGGTCGTTGACGGGGAAGCAGTGGCCCGTCGGCAGTGAGGCCGGCACGTAGCGGTCCAGGGCCGGATCGTAGAGCGCCTCGGCGAGGAACGCCACGAGGTCGTCGATCTGCGCCGCCGAGAGGCCGAGCGGGCGGAACCCCTCAGCCAGCCTCTCCACCGGCACCTCGGGGTTGCTGGGGATCGCGCGGTTCTTGTACTCGACCACCTCGTGGAGGGATCGGAACTCGGCCCCGTGCCCGTAGAACGGCGAGTCCGCGAGGTTGTAGAGCTGGGGGGTCTTGAACATGTAGTGCTCCTCGGCCCGGCCGGTGAAGCCGCCGCGCCCGAGCTTCGTCGTCACGTCCGTGCTGAAGTCGCCGTAGACGCCCTCGCCGTTGAGCTCAGCCATGCCGAGGGCGTGGAACGTCATCGAGTTGAGCGCCGGGCCGGTGTGGCAGTCTGCGCAGCCGGCGTCACCGAAGAAGAGCAGCGCGCCGCGCTTCTGCTGCTCCGTCATGGCCCCGGTCTCGCCCCGCAGCCAGCGCTGGAACGGCGCCCGGTTGGCGAGGAGCGTGCGCTCGTAGGCGGCGATGGCGAGCCCGGCATGTTCGAGCGTCATCCGTTCTGCGGCCGGCACGGCGGGGAACGCCTCGGCGAAGAGCTGCTTGTAGGTATCGTTCTCGTAGACCGGCGAGTCCTCCATCCGGCCCATCCGGTGCACCGTCAGGCCGGCGATGGCCTGCGTCTCGAGGCCGTGAAACCCGAGGTGGTTGACCGCCTTGGGCGTGCCTTCAGTCCAGGAAGCTTCCGTGCCCCGGTTCATGCCCTGCGCGCCGAACTGCCCGTTCCAGAGCATCACCTCCTGGAACGCCGCGTTGAGCGCAGCCGGCGTGCGGATGGGTTGCACGTCGAGGTCGGTCCCGTAGCCGGCATGGTTGAGGCGGCCCTCCCCACGCACGCCGAACCCGAGCCCGCCTTCGCCGATGCCTTGCGGGAGGTTGGCCTGGAAGCCGGCGGCGGCATGGTGGCAGGCCGCACACGAGGCGGTGAACTGCCCTTCCTCACGGGCCGGCTCGGTCAGCAGCGCCGTCTCGTGGAAGAGCAGGCGGCCCAGCGCGATTTTTTCGGCCGTGACCGGATTGCGCGGATCTGCGGGAATGGCAGCGAGATCGTCGCTCTCCGGGAGGATGAAGTAGGAGAGCCCCTGGCCGTCCGAGACCTGCACGAGGCGGCCGCGGAGGTCGTCGTCGAGGGCGTCGGCCTCCGGCTCGCTGCTGAAGACCTCACAGCCGGAGAGCAGGAGCGCCAGCACCAGAGCGAGTACGCCGGTGGCGCATCGCGCACCGGGCTGGAAGCCACGCCTCCAGCGCGCTCGGCCACGGGCGATGAAGACTACATCGGATGAGGGCATGACCATCCACCATAGTAAAGGAATGAATCAGCGCAGGTCCGCAGCCGCCTCCTCCCCTCTCCTCAGCATCCATCGAACCGGAACCTGCCGGGGCCGCTGCCTCCGATATCGGGGTCCGCCCCCACATACTTAACTTAGACGGGGACGACCAACCTGGCTCATCCCCTATCAATTATTTCCGACCCCCGGTGCGCGACCAGGCCGCGCCATGGCCTACCTGCCGAGGACCTCGCGGGCGATTCCGACCACGTTGTCCACGGTGAAACCGAGCCGCTCGAAGGCGACTTCGGCGGGCGCCGAGGTGCCGAAGCGGTCGAGGCCCAGCACGCGGCCCTCCGGGCCCACGTAGCGCCCCCATCCCAGCGTCACGCCGGCTTCTACGGCCACGCGCCGCCGCACGGAGGGCGGCAGGACGCCGTCGCGGTAGGTCTGCGGCTGCGCCTCGAAGAGCTCCCACGAGGGCATACTGACCACGCGCACGCGCACGCCGTCGTCGGCCAGCCGCTCCGCTGCGGCCACCACGAGCTGCACCTCGCTGCCGGTCGCCATCAGGATCAGCTCGGGGTCGTCGGCATCGCGGAGGACGTAGGCGCCCCGCTGGAGGCCGGAGGCGGGCGCGTAGGCGTCGCGGTCGAGCGTCGGGAGGTTCTGGCGCGTGAGGGCGAGGGCCGTCGGGCCGTCGGTATTCAGGAGGGCGGCTTTCCAGGCCTCGGCGGTCTCGTTGGCGTCGCCGGGGCGGATGAACGTGAGGTTCGGGATGGCGCGGAGAGCCATGTAGTGCTCCACCGCCTGGTGCGTCGGGCCGTCCTCGCCGAGCCCGATGGAGTCGTGCGTGAAGACGTAGATGACGGGCTCCCCCATGAGGGCGCTCAGCCGCATCGCCGGCCGCAGGTAGTCGCTGAAGATCAGGAACGTGCCGCAGTAGGCCCGCAGGCCGCCATGGAGCGAGATGCCGTTGCAGGCCGACGCCATCGCGTGCTCGCGGACGCCGAAGAAGAGATAGCGCCCCGCAGGGTTGTCTTTCTGGAACCCCTCCTGCGCCTTGGCCCGGGTCTTGTTGGAGCCCGTCAGGTCCGCCGAGCCGCCCACGAGGAACCCGACCGCGGGCACGAGGGCGTCGAGCACCTTGCCGCTGGCGGCCCGCGTGGCGAGGCTCGACCCGGCGTCGAAGACGGGCACGGCGTCTTCCCAGCCCTCGGGCAGCACGCCGTGGCGGAAGGCGTCGTAGGTGGCGCCCAGATCCGGGTAGCTGCCCCGGTACCCGTCCTTCAGCTTGATCCACGCGGCCTGCTGGCGGGCGCCCTGCTCGACGGCCTCGCGGGCCTTCTCCAGCGCCGCCTCCGGGACGTGGAACGTCGCATCCACGGGCCAGCCCAGGTTCTCTTTGGTCCGCCGCACCTCGTCCTCGCCGAGGGGCGAGCCGTGGACGTCGGCCGTGTCGGCCTTGTTGGGGCTGCCGTAGCCGATGATGGTGCGCACGACGATCAGGGATGGGCGGTCCTTCTCGGCGCGGGCCGCTTCGATGGCGGCCTCGATGGCGGCGAGGTCGTTGCCGTCTTCCACGCGCGCCACGTGCCAGCCATAGGCCTCGAAGCGGGCATCGACGTCCTCGGTGAAC
>JAWWAN010000499.1:0-3332 GCA_033721675.1 Rhodothermales bacterium
ACAACTCGCCCAAGACATCGTGGCCGAGAGCACCATGCTGGTCGCGCTCATTCGCTCCCTCCGCCGTCGAGAATAGCGCTGGCCCTCGTGGCTAGTGGCCCGTCCCCAGTCCCCATGCTCGTAGCCATCGTGGGCCGGCCCAACGTCGGCAAGAGCACGCTCTTCAACCGGTTCACCGAGACGCAGGACGCCATCGTGCACGATGCGCCCGGCGTCACCCGAGACCGCATCTACGGCGAGGTGATCTGGAACGGCCGCACGTTCGCCCTGGTCGATACCGGCGGCTTCGTGCCGCGCTCGGCCGAGCGCTTCGAGGCGGCCATCCGCGAGCAGGTCCACCTCGCCCTGGAGGAGGCCGACGCCGTGGTCTTCGTCACCGATGTGACGACCGGCATCACCGACCTCGACGAGGAGGTGGCCGCTCTTCTGCGCCGCGCCGACAAGCCCGTGCTGGTGGCCGCCAACAAGGCCGACAACGACGCCCGCCGGCTCGACGCGGTCGAGTTTTACGGCCTCGGGCTCGGCGAGGTCTACCCCGTCAGCGGCACGAACGGCATCGGTACAGGCAACCTCCTCGACGCCGTCGTGGAGGCGCTGCCCGAGGAGCCTGACGACGAGGACGAGGACGAGCGCCTGCGCATCGCCGTCATCGGCCGCCCGAACGTCGGCAAGTCCTCCTTCACGAACGCCCTCCTGGGCGAGGAACGCAGCATCGTCACCGAGATCAGCGGCACCACGCGCGACGCCGTGGACTCCGTGCTGAAGTACCACGGCGAGGAGATCGTCCTCGTCGATACGGCCGGTCTGCGTAAGCGCAAGCGCGTGCACGAGAACGTCGAGTTCTACTCGACGCTCCGCACCGAGCGCGCCATCCGGGAGTGTGACGTGGCGATCCTCCTGCTCGACGCCGAGCAGGGCCTGGAGGTGCAGGACATCCGCGTGCTCAAGGCCGCCGAGGACCTGCGCAAGGGCCTCGTCATCGGCATCAACAAGTGGGACCTCGTCGCCAAGGAGACGAACACGGCGCGGGACTACGAGCGCGGCATCAAGGACCGCCTGCAGACGCTCGGCTACGTGCCCGTCGTCTTCATGTCCGCCCTCACGAAGCAGCGCGTCTACCGCCTGCTCGACACGGCCCTGGAGGTCGCCGAGCGCCGCAGCCGCCGGGTGCCCACGAGCGCGCTCAACGACGTCATGCTGGCGGCTGTGGAGCGGCACCACCCGCCGTCGTACCGGGGCGGGCAGGTCAAGATCAAGTACGTCACCCAGGTCAAGACGCGCCCGCCCGTCTTCGCCTTCTTCTGCAACCACCCGAAGGGCATCCGCCCGCCCTACCGCCGGTATCTGGAGAACCGCCTCCGCGAGCACTTCGACTTCGAGGGCGTGCCCCTCACGCTCGTCTTCCGGTCGAAGAGCAAGGAGGAGCGGGGGTAGGGTGGAAGTGGGACCAGGGACTGGCCACCAGGATTCTCTGCCCAGTGGCCAGTCCCTACCCTTCTGTGAAAAACCCGCCGCATCCGGCCGGATGGGCGCGCCCGGGGGGCAACTGATTCCCCGCGCCGTGGTATATTGACGCCCCCTCTGTGCGCGACGCCACGGATTCATCCGCCCGAGATCATGCCCGGAACCCCGGTCAACGCCTCCACCCCTGACGAGCGTAAGCTCAACTTCTGGGAGAAGATGTACCTCCCGGAGATCTTCAAAGGGCTCGGTTACAGCTTCAACAAGATGAAGAACGAGCCCATGTACACGTTTCAGTACCCGGACGAGCAGTGGTACCCGCCGGACAGCTACCGCGGGCGCCCCGTGCTGGTGGAGGAGGACGGCCGGCCGCGCTGCGTCTCGTGCAACCTCTGCGCGCGCGCCTGCCCCCCGATGGCGATCTCCATGCAGTCCCGCGAGATCGACGACCCGGCGACGGCCAAGGAGCGCGAGCCCGCCTGGTTCGAGATCAACATGCTGCGCTGCATCTACTGTGGCTTTTGCGAGGAGGTCTGCCCGGAAGAGGCCATCCTGATGTCCAAGGAGTACGACCTCACGTTCCAGAGCCGGGATGAGGCGATCTTCGGGATGGAGCGCCTGCTGGTGCCCGCCGAGCGCCTCGCCGACCGCCTCGAATGGCTCGACCGTTACAAGGACCCGCAGTACGGGGAGCACTGGGAGCACCCGGAAGGCAACAACCTGCACAGCCTCAAAGACCGGCACTTCCTCGGCTACCTCGTGGAGCAGGGGCTGGAGGAGCTGGAAAACACACACCTGCGCGACGTCGAGCCGGTGGCGGCGGACAACACGTGGGGCGGCGTCCGCACCGGCCCCCCCGCCCTGCCGTACGTGAAAGAGACGGGCGACAACGAGACTGGCCACTAGGGACTGGCCACCAGGGTTCGTCCCCCAGTCTGTAGTGCCCAGTCCCTCCCTGAACCGATCCCCGATCCATCCGCCCGCCATGCCGCACCTGATCCGCTTCGCTCTCGCCGCGCTCCTGCTGCTCGCCGTGCCCGTGCTGGCCGGCTGCTCCGGGGGGGAGAAGATGACCGCCGAAGAGCGGGCCGCTGCCGAGCGTGAGGCACAGCTCGGGCGGCTGGCCGGCGACTGGGCAGGCCAGCTCAACGCGCTCGGCTCGTCGCTCCGCATCGTCGTCCACGTCCGCCGCGCGCCTGACGGCACGCTCTCGGCCACGCTCGACAGCCCGGACCAGGGCGCCACCGGCATCCGCGCCACCGACGTCTCGTTCGAGGACGGCCGCTTCGTGATGGAGGTCGGATCCATCGGCGGCACCTACACCGGCACCCTCCAGCCGGACGCCGACGTGCTGGACGGCCAGTGGACGCAGGGCGGGCAGACCTTCGCGCTGAACCTGCGCCGCACCGGAGGCTGAGGCGGCGCCGAGACCGAGGCAGCCATGGAACGCCGCGCTGCGGCCGGGGGCGCCCCGATGGATGAGCCGCGCGCGGCTCTCCGTGAGGCCCTCCTCGACCAGCTCGCCTACCTCGTCGACGAGATCGAGGCGCTGCGCGGCATCGTGCACCGCGTGCCCGAGCCCGTGCTGACGGCCCGCCCGCCCGGCGAGGCTCTCTCGATCAAGCAGGCCTACGGCGTGCTGGCCGTCCTGGACGAGGCAGTCCACCTGCCCCGCTTCCGGCGCCTCGCTGCCGAAGACGAGCCGGCCTTCGAGCCGCTGGACCCCGCCGCCTTCGCCGCGCGCGAAGCCTGGGACGACGTCCCCATCGATGCCCTCCTGGCGCGCGTGCAGGCGGCCCGCCGCGCGCTCGTCGCGTTCCTCCGCACGCTGCCGCCCGCCGCGTGGGCGCGCACCGCGACGGTAGACGGCG
>JAWWAN010000500.1:0-3331 GCA_033721675.1 Rhodothermales bacterium
GCACGGCCCTGGCGGCTCCGCACCCCATCGCCCTCCCCTTCCGCGAAGCGCTCTACTTCGACCCCTCCCTGCCTACGGCGTACGGCTACCGGGTCGAGCTCGAACGGGGCCAGCAGCTCCTCGTCCGCACCGCGATGCCGGACGACCACGCGCGGGTCTTCGTCGATCTCTTCACCGCCCCGCGCGACTCGGCTGAGGCGCCGCGCCCCGTGCGCAGCGCCGACAGCACCGGGGCGCTCACCTACGCCATCCGCCGGAGCGGGGCCTACCTCCTGCGCCTCCAACCCGAGCTGCTGCACGAGGGCCGCGTCACGCTCACCGTGCAGACCGACGCCTCGCTCGCCTTCCCCGTCGCAGGCGTCGACAGCCGTGCCATCCGCAGCCGCTTCGGCGCTCCGCGCGACGGGGGGCGGCGGCGCCACCACGGCGTCGATATCTTCGCGCCGCGCGGCACCCCGGCCGTCGCCGCCACCGACGCCGTCGTCTCCGGGCTGCGCAACGGCGGCCTGGGCGGCAAGAGCGTCTGGCTGCGCGATGCCGACGGCCACAACCTGTATTACGCCCACCTGGACAGCCAGCTCGTCCGGCGCGGGCAGCGGGTGAGCGTGGGGGACACGGTCGGGCTCGTGGGGAATACCGGCAACGCCCGCACGACGCCGCCGCACCTCCACTTCGGGATCTACCGCGACGGCCCGACGGACCCCTACCCGTTCATCCACCGCCCTACCGAGCGCCCCGCTGCGCTCCGCGTGGACTCGGCGCGCTTCGGGCAGTGGGCGCGCGCAGCCCGCACCCCGGCCCGGGTCCGCACCGCCCCGTCTCCCCGGTCCGACGTGCTGGCCGCACTCCCGCGCCAGACCGCCGTGTATGTGGCCGGCGGGCACGGCGCGTTCTACCGGGTGACTCTGCCGGACGGGCGGAGCGGCTACCTTGCCGCGGCCCTCCTCGAACCGGCAGACGCCCCCATCGCGCCCTTAGCGATCCGCGACGGACGCCCCGTGCGGCGCCACCCCGCCGCCACGGCGCCCGCCATCGACAGCCTCGCCGCCGGAGCCACCGCCGCCGTGCTCGCCCGCTACGAAGCGTTCGTGCTCATCGACCGCCCGGGGCAACAGCCCGGTTGGATCCAGGAGTGAGCCGCGCCGTCAGGCCGTGCGGTGGGGCTCCCCCGTCTGTTCTTCGGATGAGGCGGCCTCGGCGAAGTCGAAGATGTCTGCCTCGACGAGGGCCAGATAATCGGCCGCGCGCATCGTGATGGAATCCGTCTGCGAGCCCGCGTTGAAGGCCATCCGGTCCAGCCGGGTGATGGAGGCATCGACGTACAGATCGAGCGGGAGGATCGGGCGCCCGAAGGGGGGGACGGCGCCGGGCGGCAGGCCGGTATGCTCGCGCAGCTCGTCCGGGGTGGCGAAGCGCACGCGGGAGACGTCCAGCCGCTCGCGCACCTTGGCGGCGTCGAGGCGGAGGGCGGCGCTGAGGACGAAGAGCGCGAAGCGGTCGTCGATCTTGACCACGAGCGCCTTGGCGCCCATCTCCAGCGCCTCGCCGCGCGCGGAAGCCGAGTCTGCGGAGGTCCGCGTCTCGGCGTGGTGCATGGTCATGAAGGGCACATCACGCTCCCGGAGCAGCCTCCGGATGCGCTCGAACAGGGTGGGGGCGTCGGTCTGCATGGAAGGGACCTGAAGGGCGAGGGAGGCGGGAGCAACACGCTCATCCGCCATAGACGTCGGACGGATCGAACACGGGCGCACCCCGCTCGGCGAGGGCGCCGTCTTCGAGCGTCCGGTAGAAACAGGAGCGGTGGCCGGTATGGCACGCCGCCCCTCCGTGCTGCTCGACGAGGAACACCAGCGCGTCGCCGTCGCAGTCGATCCGCACTTCGTGGAGCCGCTGCGTGCGCCCGCTCGTCTCGCCCTTGACCCAGAGGCGGCCGCGCGAGCGGCTCCAGTAGGTCATCGTTCCGGAGGCGAGCGTGCGGCGGAGCGCCTCGGCGTTCATGTAGGCCACCATCAACACCTCGCGCGTCGCCCGGTCCTGCACGACGGCGGCGACGAGGCCGTCGGCGTCGAACGAGACGTGGTCGAGGAGGGCGTCGGCAGGCATAGCGGTGGGGATGATGCGTGCGGAACGGCGCGGACGGCGTAGACCCGATACGCGGTGGGGGGCGGCATGGTCCGCCCGTCCGGTACCCTCGGGCGGGTAATTTTTTCCTCTCCTCCGGCCGGCGTGCGCGCGCAGAGGCCATTCGGCGCGAAGGCACGGCGTTTGCGCCGGCGGTGCGCAGCCGCCCTCACGCTCTCCGCCTGGCCCCCATGCGTTCCCCTTTCTGCTTCCTGCTGCTGGCCTTCGGCCTGGCCGCAACCGCCGCCGCACAGCCGGCCGACATCCAGGCTCGCCTGGACCGCCTCGCGCCGATGCAGCGCGACGAGGTGTTGTGGCTGGCGCGGTGTGTCTACTCCGAGAGCAACCGCGAGGACGAGCAGCGGCTCGTCGCGTGGGTCGTCCGCAACCGCGTCGAGACGGGGTTCCGGGGGACGAGCTACCGGGAGGTCGTGCTTTCTCCGAGCCAGTTCAGCGCGTTCAACCCGGACTCGCGCCACCGGCAGCGGATCCTGCGCCTCGGCCCCGGCACGCGCACGAAGGCGTGGTACCAGGCCCTCCGCGTCGCGCTCGACGTCTACCGCGCGCCGGGTTCGCAGCGGCCGTTCGCACGGACGGTTCGCCATTTCTACAGCCCCGTCTCGATGCGGGGGCGCCGGCAGCCGCACTGGGCCGTCGGCGAGACGCCGCTGCCGTCCGCCCGCCTCGGCGTCGATCCTCACCGGTTCCTGTTCTTCGAGGGGCTGGACGAAGGGATGGCCTCCGGCCCGGCGCTCGCCAACGGCGAGGCGCCCCCCGAGGGGATGGTCTACCGCCGTCCCCGCCTGCGGACGCGCAGCCTGAGCGGGCGCGTCAAACGCCCCGTCCGCCCCGGCATCGCCCGCCGCCTGCGGACGCCCTAAGGCGCTTCCCGCAGGCGTCTCACTTCGGCGCCGGGAAGGCGAACTGGAGCATCGATCCGAAGCGCCCGGCCCAGGCGCGCTCGTTGTGGGCCGCGCCGTCTTCTTCCACGTAGCGGAGGTCGTCGCCCTCGGTCCATCCCTGGGCTTCCAGCGCCTCGCGGAGCCGGCGCGCTCCCTGCAGCATGCCGTTCCCTTCCGCCGTGCCCATATCCACCCAGATGCGCTGCGCGGTCTTGCGCTCCAGCGCCTCGACTTCGCGCAGGATCACCTGGTCGTCCCACCATACCGAAGGAGAAGCGACCAGCAGCACCCCGAACTCGTCCGGATAC
>JAWWAN010000501.1:0-3325 GCA_033721675.1 Rhodothermales bacterium
CGCTCGTGGCGCTCAACGAGGTGGGCGGCGAGCCCGCACCCCCCGGCACCACGCCGCAGGCGTTCCATGCCCGCGCCCGCTTCCGCGCCCAGCGTTACCCGCGCACGCTCGCCGCCACCGCCACGCACGACCACAAGCGCGGCGAGGACACCCGCATGCGCCTCCTCGCGCTGGCCCGCCATCCCGACGCGTGGGACGCCTCCGTCCGCGCTCTCGCCGAGATCGGGGAGCAGCACCGGGGGTTGCACGCACCGGCCCGGGCCGACGAGTTCCTGTGCTACCAGATCCTCGCCGCCCTCTGGCACGGCGCCGACCATGACGCCCTCCCGGACCGCCTCTGGACCTACCTCCAGAAGGCGTCCCGCGAGAGCAAGCGCCGCACGAGTTGGATCAACCCGGACGCCGCCTACGAGCAGGCCCTCGAACGCTTCGTGCGCGGCCTCCTCGCCGACGACCGCCTCCCCGGCGCCATCGGCCCGCTCGCCGCGACCCTCGCCGCCGACGGCTACAGCTACACCCTCAGCCAGACCGTCCTGAAATACACCACACCGGGCGTGCCCGATCTCTACCAGGGCGCCGAGTTGATGGACCTCTCGCTCGTCGATCCCGACAACCGCCGCCCGGTGGATTACGCGCACCGCCGGGCCCTGCTGGAGGCGATGCAGGATCTGCTCGACGCGCCGGCCCCCGATCCACTCCGCGCCTGGATCCAGGACGGCGACGAGCGGGCCAAGTACTTCCTGACGGCGCGCCTGCTGCGCCTGCGCCGTGCGCATCCGGCCCTGTTCACCGGAGGGGATTATCACGCCGTGGAGGCCGAGGGGGAGGGTGCCGAGGCGTGGCTCGCCGCCCTGCGCACGCACGAAGAGGCGGCCCTGCTGGTCGTCGTCCCTCGCGGGCCCGCGCGCGAAGACGTGCCGCCGGCCGTGTTGCGGCTCCCGGAGACGGCGGCGTCGGCCCACTGGCGCTGCGTGCTGACGGGCGAAGCCGTGGAGGGCGGCCCCGCGCTGGCTACCCGCGCGCTGCCGCTGCCGTGGGCCGTGCTGCGGGCCGAGCCGTAGCGCCGCACTACGCATCCGCCCGGCCCCGGGTGTATCCTCTTCGGTCAGGTACCAGGGAGTACGAGGGGAGGATGGACGATGCGTGGTAGGACGAACGCGCTCTGCGTGGCGCTGCTGATGCTCTTCGGGTGCGATGGCCTCGGCGGTGAGGCCGCGTGCCCCGGCGCCCTTACGGCCGAGGCCGAGCCTGCCGAGGCCGTGCTGTTCCTCGCAGAGGAGCCGCTACAGATCCGCCCAGATTCGCTCGGGATCCGCCACACGCTCGGCCTGCCGCTGGCGTTCACCGCGCGCAGCAGCGACCCCGGGGTGGCCCTCGTGCGGCGCGGGGCAGACACGACGTCGTTCGAGGTCGCTCCGGTAGCGGCCGGCACGGCGCGCATCGAGATCGAGGCCGGTGACGCCTGCGGGCTGACGCGCACCGTCGCGCTGCCCGTCCGCGTCGCCGACCCGTGCAGGGCCGAGGCTGACCCGGCCTTCGCAGTCTTCTTCCCCGTCGAGCCGGGCCGGACGTGGACGTTCGATTACCACCGGCATAAGGGGCCGGACTTCACCAGCCCGGAGATCGAGTACCGGGCGAGTCTCGTCTGGGAGGTCGTCAGCGCCTCCGCGTGCGGCAGCGGGCGGCGGTTCTTCCAGATCCGCGAGACGTTCACCGGCACCGTCACCTACCGCCCCGGCGGCGAGGACGTCGTCAGCGACTGGCAGCTGACGCGCCTGACCGACGCCCGCCTCGACGGGCGGCGCCTCGTCATCGACGGCTACACGGCCACCGTGCCCGGCGCCGCATGGATCGCCCCGGCCACCGCGCCCGACACGCTCGCCGTGGCTGCCGGGCAGGGGCGCATCCCCGAGACGTACGGCGTGCAGCAGTGGACGGTGCGCCTCGCGCGCGGGGCGGGCATCACGCACTGGCACTACCAGTACCACGGCAAGCGTGGCGAGCGCGACGTAATAACGTTGCGTCTCCGGTAGCGCCGCCGCTGGCTTTTGGGAGTGCGCAACGCTATTCTCCCGATATCGTACGCCGGAGGAGTGCAACCCAGAGGCCCGTCTATGGATGCCCAGCCCGTCCACGACCTGCCGGACGTCGAGACGCTCGTGCGCCTGCTCGACTCCATCTTTTCCGAGATCAACCTCGGGCTGCTCGTCTATCACCTCGAAGACCCGGACGAGGCGAGCAGCCTGCGCCTCGTCTACGTCAACGCCGCCGCGTCTGCCGCCGCCGGCAGCGATCTCACGGCGTGCGTCGGCATGGTGATTCTCGACGCCTTCCCCAGCCTCGCCGAGACGGACCTGCCCGAGACCTACGCGCGCGTGGCCCGCGAGAAGGAGCCCCGCCGCCTGGGCACCATCGAGTACGAAGACGCGCGGCTGGAGCACCGCTACTATGCCGTGCGCGCCTTCCCCATGCCCAACGAATGCGTGTGCGTGGTCTTCGAGAACATCTCGCTCCGCAAGCAGATCGACACCAAGGTGCAGCAGCGCACCGCCGAGTTGCGCCGCCAGTACGACGACCTCCACCAGCACACGGATACCCTCGTTCAGGCCCTCCAGCTCCACCTCGACGCCCTGCTCGAAACCCTGGCGGGGAACCTGACCCCCGCGCAGCGCCGCCACGTAGAGGCCCTGCGGGCGGCGGCGGCGCAGCTCACCGACGGCACCCGCGCGGCGTCCGGCGGGGGATGGGCCCGGCGCCGCGTCTGACGGGCGTCAGCCGGCCTGGTGCGCCGGCGCGATGGCCTTGAGCACCATCAACTCGTGCGGGTCTACGGGGACGGGCTTGCCCAGCGTATAGCAGGCCTGCGTCTCGATGCTCTCGAAAATCACCTCCCAGCCCTTCGGGTTGGCGGCTTCGGCCTCGGGCAGCTCGAACGCGGCGGCGGCGGCGGCCGTGTTGAAAAGCAGTAGCAGCGTGTCGTCTTCGAGCGGGCGCCCGCGGGGGTCCATCCCCTCGATGCGGTCGCCGCGCAACAGCAGGCCGAAGGCGCTGAGGCCGGGCCGCTGCCAGTCTTCGTGGGTCATCGGGCGGCCCTCCGGGTGCCACCAGAGCGCGTCCAGGACGCCCTCGGCGTCCGGCGCGCCCGTGAGAAAGCGGTGCCGGCGGAACGTACGGTGCGCCTTGCGGAACGCGATGATCTTGCGCGTGAAGGCGAGGAACTGGCGGCGGCGCTCGTCGAGGTCCCAGTCGTAGTAGTTGACCGCGTTGTCCTGGCAGTAGGCGTTGTTGTTGCCCTGCTGGGTGCGGCTCAGCTCGTCGCCGCCGA
>JAWWAN010000502.1:0-3321 GCA_033721675.1 Rhodothermales bacterium
AGTGTCGAGGAAATCAACGAGGCCATGCGCGAAGCCGCCGCCGGCGACCTCAAGAATATCCTTGCCTGGACCGCGGAACCGGTAGTGAGCAGCGACATCATCGGTCCCGTTCGGGTCGGTGAGGACGGCGGCGATCTGCGAGGCGAAGGCGGCATAGATGGGCGCCAGCGGCACGCCGGCCACCGGCACGGCCTGCCCGAAGAAGCCGGGCACGCCGAGCGAGAACGCCGCCGTCTGGGAGGCGCGGAACGTGTCGAACGTGAAGCCGCCGGCCGCGCCGCGCCCCATGAAGACGAGGTTGTTGCCCCCGCCCACCGGGTTCACGGCCGCCCGGATGTCGAGGAAGTTCGAGTTGGTGCCGGGCGAGGAGAAGGCGCGGTTGTAGGTGGCGCGGACCGTGTTCGTCGGGTTCACCTTGAAGACGAGGGCCGCGCGCGGCGAGAATTGCAGCTCCTCGACGACGTTGTTGTAGTCGCCCCGCAGGCCCAGCGTCAGGTCGAACATCGGCGAGAGCTGGGTGGTGGACTGCGCGTAGACGCCGTACTCGTCGATGCTGTCGTCGTCCTCGTTGCGGCCGACGATGGTGCCCTCGGTGTCGGGCCGGATGAGCTCGGCGTCGACGCCGACGATGAGCTGCTCGCGGCCGTCGAGGAAGGTGAAGTCGTACTGGGCCTGGGCGTTGTAGAGCGCGCCGTTGTCGATCACGCTCACGCCGGAGTCGTAGACGAACGAGTCGCCGGCGTCGTTGAAGTTGCCGTAGACCTGCGCGAAGAACGGCCCGCGCTGGAAGCGCACCTGGCCGTAGGTGTAGCCGAAGCCGTCCGCCTGCACCGTGCCGATGCCGGAGAGCACGGTCGAGGTCAGCGCGGAGTAGCCGCCGTTGAGGATGAGGGCGGTCTCGTCGTCGATGCGGTACTCGGCGGAGCCGTTGACGTTGATCTTCTCGAAGTCGTTGCGGCGGGGCGTGATGCGGTCCCCCTCCAGCTGCTCGGCGTCGAGCGGGTCGTCGGGGTCCAGCTCGAAGTCGTCGGCCTGGCCGTACTGGCCGGTGAGTTTCAGGCCGAGGTTGTCGCCCACGACGCCGGCGACGCGGCCCTGCACGTTGAAGAAGGACCGCTCGCCGCCGCTGACGGCTACGGTCACGCCGGGGTGCTGGAAGGGGTCTTTGGTGATGAAGTGGATCACGCCCGCATCCACGCCCGCGCCGTAGAGCGCCGAGCCGGGCCCGCGCACGACCTCGACGCGCTCGACGTCGACGTTCATGTTGGGCATGATCGAGTAGATGTTGACGCCGAGCGACGGGACGGCCGCCTGCCGGTAGTCGGTCAGGACGTAGGTGGCGCCGCTGAAGGCGTTGTTGAAGCCGCGCAGGACGACTTCGCGGCGGTCGATGCCGGTCTGCGCCATGTCTACGCCGGTGGTGGTCTTGAGCGCTTCGATGGACGAGGTGCCCACGTTCTGCTCGATCTCGCGCGCGCCGAGCACGGAGATGGACGCCGGAGCGTCGAGCACTTTCTCCTGGCGGCGCGAGGCCGTGACGACGACGGCGTCGAGGTCGAAGCCTTCCTGCGAGAGCGCGACGTCGAGCGTCGCCGTCTCGCCGGCCGCCAGCGTGACGCTGCGCTGCACCTCGCCGTAGCCGACGAAGCGGAACGTGGCGGTGTAGGTGCCGGCGGCGAGGCCCGCGACGGTATACGTGCCGTCGATGCCGGTGGCCGCGCCGCCGATCATCGCCGTGGCGCCCGGCTCGGTGACGACGATGTTGGCGCCCGGCAGGGGCGAGCCGTCCGTGGCGTCGGTGACGGTGCCGGTGAGGGTGGCGCGCTGCGCGAAGGCAGCCGGCACGAGGAGCCCGGCCAGCAGCAGCAACGCCCCGATACGGGAAGTGCGGTTCATGGTCACTCGGGAGGTGGTTGGTCTAGGTCGCGGAGGGTGCGCGCGAACGGCGCCGGTAGAGGCGGGCTGCGCCTCGGGCCGCCGTCGCAGATGGGCCAATAATAGGGAGAATATGGACAATAATACTATCCCATCCGCCGAGGAAAAGCGATGGCCTGGCGGGAACCGGGCCGGGGCCGCTCAGGCCAGGCCGGCGCGCTCGAAGAGTTCGTCCACGCGCCGGAGGTGGTAGCGGGCGTCGAAGGCGGCGTCGATGGCGTCCTGCTCCAGGTGCGCGCGGATCGCGGGGTCCTCGGAAACGAGGGCGTGAAAGGAGCGCTGCTCCGCCCACGCCTGCATCGCGCGCGGCTGCACGAGGTCGTAGGCGGCCTCGCGGCTCAGCCCCCGGTCGATGAGGGCCAGCAGCACGCGCTGGCTGTTGTACAGACCGTAGGTGCGCTCCATGTTCTGCCGCATCGCGTCTTCGTAGACCACCAGGTGCTCCACGATCCGGGCGAAGCGATGGAGGGCGTAGTGGAGGATCGTGGTGGCATCCGGCAGGATGACGCGCTCGACGGACGAGTGCGAGATGTCGCGCTCGTGCCACAGCGCCACGTTCTCGTAGGCGGCCACCATGTAGCCGCGCAGCAGGCGGGCACAGCCGGTGATGTTCTCCGACCCGACGGGGTTGCGCTTGTGCGGCATCGCCGAGGACCCTTTCTGCCCCTTGCCGAACGCCTCCTCGACCTCGCGCACCTCGCTCCGCTGCAGATGGCGGACCTCGACGGCCATCTTCTCCAGCGTGGCGCCCAGCAGCGCGAGCACGCCCAGGTAGTGCGCGTGGCGGTCCCGCTGGAGCACCTGCGTCGAGATCGGCGCGGCCTCCAGGCCCAGCTTCTCGCACGTGCGCCGCTCGACTTCGGGCGGGATGTGGGCGAACGTGCCGACGGCTCCGCTGAGCTTGCCCACGCGCACCTCCTCGGCGGCCTCCACGAAGCGCCGCCGGTTGCGCTGCATCTCGGCGTAGAACAACGCCAGCTTGAGCCCGAAGGTCGTCGGCTCGGCGTGGACGCCGTGCGTGCGGCCCATCATGAGGGTGTACTTGTGCGCCCTCGCCTTCTCAGCCAGCACCGCCAGCAGCCGGTCGATGCCGGCCAGCAGCAGGCCGTTGGCTTTCTTGAGCCGGTAGGACCACGCGGTATCGACCACGTCGGACGACGTCAGGCCGTAGTGCACCCACTTCTTCTCCTCGCCCAGGCTCTCGCTGACGGCACGCGTGAAGGCGACGACGTCGTGCCGCGTCTCCTGCTCGATCTCGTGGATCCGGGCCACGTCGAACGACGCCTTCGCGTAGAGCCGCTCGACGTCCTCCGCCGGGATGATGCCGGTGGCCTCGGACCATGCGGCGCACGCGGCCAGCTCGACGTCCAGCCAGGCCTGAAACTG
>JAWWAN010000503.1:0-3314 GCA_033721675.1 Rhodothermales bacterium
CCGATGAGCAGTTGCTTTTTCATGCGATCGTGGGACCGGTCGAGTCGTCTAGTTGGCGCCGCCGGTGGCGGGCAGGGAACGCACGCGGGGTGCCTCGGGGAGCGGCACCACACCCGGCACCAGCTCGAAGCGGGGCGGCGCGCCGTCTTCCGTCCATCCCCCTCCGAGGGCGCGGTGAATCGCCAGGCGAGCCAGCGCCGCCTCGCGCCCGGCCGAGGAGAGCGACGCCTGCACCTGGTAGAGCGTGCGTAGCGCGTCGAGGTAGTCGGTATAGCGGGTCAGCCCCGCCTCGTAGCGGGCCGCCTGCAGGTCGGCCGAGGCTTCGGCCTCGTCGAGCTGGGCGAGGAAGAAGGCATAGCGCTGGCGCTGCTCCTCGTAGTCCTCCATCGCCGCCGCCACCTCGCGATAGGCAGTCAGCACGGCGCGGGCATAGGCCGCCGCGCGTTGCGCATACTGCGCCTCGGCCGCGTCGACGTCGGCGCGGAGGCGCCCCGCCTGGAAGAGCGGCGCCGTCAGCCCCGCGCCCAGGTTCAGCGTCCACTGGTCGAGCACGTCGAGCAGGGCCCCCGCATCGCTGCCCTGCGTGCCGAGGGCGCCGGAGAGCGAGAGGGTGGGGAACAGCTCGGCCCGGCGCGCGCCGATCCGGTAGCGGGCCGCTTCGAGGCGGTAGGCCGCCGCCCGGACGTCGGGCCGCTGGACGAGCAGGGCGGCCGGAAGCCCGGCGGGGATCGGCTCGAAGACGAGGCGCGGCAGCAGGTCTTCGCCGAGCAGCGACGCGGTCCGCCCGGCGTAGCGGCCCAGCAGTACGGCCAGCCGGCTCTCGGCATCCGCGAGCTGGCTCTCCCGCTGCGGCAGGCTGGCCTGCGTGTTCCGGTAGTCCTGCCGCACCTGGTACAGCTCGAACGACGACACCAGCCCCCGGTCATAGCGCGTTTCGGTCTGCTCCACCCGCTCGTCCAGCACGTCGATGGTTTCGACCAGCACGGCGATCTGGGCACGGAGGTCGACGATCTCGAAGTAGGTCGCGATGGTCTCGGACAGCACGCCGAGCCGGGCCGTGTGGTAGTCGGCTTCCGTGGCGAAGGCTTCGCCCAGCGCGGCCCGCGCGTCGTTGCGGACGCGCCCCCAGAAGTCGAGTTCGTAGGCGAAGCCGAGCGAGGCGGAGTAGGTCGTGTTGCTGAACCGCGCCGTTCCGCCCCCCCCGCCGGCGTCCGTGCTGTCCCCGCGCCCGGGCCGGCTGAGGAACGATAGGGTGCCCGTATTGCTCGGCCCGTCCGAATACGAGGCGTCGGCCGAGGCGGTGACGCCGGGGAGCAGCGGCGACCGCACGATCCGGTACTGCGCCCGCACCTCCTCGACGCGGGCGGCCGCCTCGGCGAGATCCAGATTCGCGGCGAGGGCGCTGTCCACGAGGCGGGTAAGGACCGGGTCGCCGAAGGCGCGCCACCAGCGGAGCGGCTCGTAGGCGCCCTCTACGCCGGCATCGGGATAGGCCGCGGGCGCGGCTGCTACCGGCGCGGGGAGCCGGGCCGGCGGCTCCAGGCTCAGGCACCCGCCGAGCAGCAGAACCAGGACGACCGGCCAGGCCGGCACGCGGAACTCGGGATATGACCTTATGCGACGGCCATGATCGGGCCGTCCGGGCGGAGGTGAGCAGCTCACAGCGAAGATCCAGATCAAGGTGACGGCGCGGCCGGGGCGGGCGTCGCCGTATCGGGGTGTCGGGTGAAGGACCGCCGGGCGGAGCACAGCGGATCGCGCGCGCTGCAGTCCGCCCGGCAGCGGGTGGGTGCGGCCGAGGGGCGCGGCGATCAGACCGAGGGGAGGCGTTCCGAGAAGAGGGGATCTGATACGAGCCGGAACGGCCTCATTAACGGGCGGCGAGATCTCGGGTTGGTGGGGGCAACCAGAAAATCACATTCCACCCCGGCCCATGGCTTTCGGCTCGTCCAGACGTGCTGCGCCCGCCCGCCGGCCCGGCCGGCGGGCGGCGACGGCGAGGAGGACGCCGGTGAGGATGAGCACGGCGCCCGCGTAGCCCGTCAGCCCGAAGCGCTCCTCCCACCACAGAAACGCGACGGCCGCCGCGATGACGGGCTCCAGCGTGGCGACGATGCTGGCCCGGGTGGCGGCCAGCCGCTGCAGACCCAGCCCATAGAACAGGTACGCGAGGTAGGTCGAGACCACGCTCAACCAGACAATCGCGCCCCAGGCGACGGCGCTCTTCGGCGTAAACGCGACCAGCGGCAGCAACCCCAGCGCCCCGATGGGCAGGGCGTACGCATAGACCGCAGCGGGCGCGTAGCGGGTGAAGTACCGCTTCCCGAACGGGTAGTAGAGCGCGTAGCACCACCCCGCCACGAGGCCCCACCCCAGGGCACCGGCCGAGAGCCGCAGCGGCCCCTCACCCCCCAGGGCGATGCCGGCCACGCCGCCGATGGTCAGCGCCACGGCGGCGCCCGTGCGCAGCGTCAGGCGCTCCCCCAGCCAGAACGTACTCATGAGCGCGACCCACGCCGGCGCCGTGTAGAGCAGCACCGCCGCGAGCGCCGCCCCACCCCGCTCCACCGCGAGCTGGTACCCCCCGTAGAACAACGAGACGCCCAGCAAGCCGAACGCGACCATCGCCGGGAGATCCGCCCGTGCCACCCGCACCGCCCGGGTGGCGGCAACATGGATCCCGAAGAACCCGCTGCCCAGCAGGGCACGCCAGAACGCGACCTCCAGCGGCGCCATGCCTTCGGCGAAGGCCAGGCGAGACACCGGCCCGATGAGCGCCCAGCAGGCCGCAGCCAGCACGATGTAGACGTAGCCCATGCGAGAATAATACACGTTCGGGAAGAAGCCCTCGTGCAGCCCCACGTCGACGCTGAGCTGCCAGGCCAGCGGCGCTAGCAGCCGCCGTCGCCCCGCTTCGCGCTGCGCTGGACGGGTGGGCACGGCACCGTGCCGTACGAACAGAAGACGCAACAGTCGCCGGCCGCCGGGCGGAGCACGGCTCCGCACTGCGGGCACGCCCAGAAGAACTGGCACGCATCCTCCGGCATCACGGCCTCGGTGGCGCCGCCGCAAAGCGGGCAGGTGATGGTGGAGGTCAGCACCGGGGCATCGTCCGTCATCAGAACTGCTCCTCCAGCGTGCCCATCCGCCCTTCCTGGTAGTCGCGCATCGCCTGGTAGATCTCGACCGAGCGGTTCATCACGAAGGGCCCCGAGGCGGCGACGGGCTCGCCCAGCGGCGCGCCGGCCATCAGCAAGACGCGCGTGGCGTCGAGGGCGGCGAGCCGCACCGCGCCGTCCCCCTCGAAGGCGACG
>JAWWAN010000504.1:0-3300 GCA_033721675.1 Rhodothermales bacterium
GCGCAGCCCGTAGCGCCCGGCGCGGGGCCGGTCGTGCTGGCGGCGGGGTGGGGCGGCGTATGGCTGCACGAGGCCGTGGGGCATCTCCTCGAAGCAGACGTGCTGGCTGGCTCGCCCCTGGCCGGTCGCCTCGGAACGCGGGTGGCGATCCCCGACGTCACCCTCGTGGACGATCCCACCCACCCGGACGGCCGCGCCACCTATGCCTTCGACGACGAAGGGGTGCCCGCCACGCGCACGACGCTCATCGACGGTGGCGTGCTGCGGGCCGCGCTCACCGACCGCCGCCATGCGAGCAGCACCCCCTCCACGGGCAATGGCCGCCGGCAGGACTATCGCCACCGGCCCTTCCCCCGGATGTCCAACCTGCTCCTGCTCGGGGGCACCGCGAGCCCGGAAGACCTCCTCGCTGGCGTTCAGGAAGGACTCTATGTGACCGCCGTCGGCCACGGCGTCGTTCGCCCCGGCATCGGCTTCGCCGTAGACGTGCTCGACGGCTTCCGGATCGAGCGGGGGCGGCTGGGGGCGCCCGTCGCGGGCGTCCGCCTCATCGGCAGCGGCCCGGGCATGCTGGCTGTGCTCGACGGCATCGGCACGGACTTCCGGCTGGACCCTGCGCGCGGCGTCTGCGAGAAACAGGGGCAGGTGGTGCCCGTCTCCGTCGGGATGCCGGCCGTGCGCGTGCGGGCGATGCAGGCCGTGCCAGTGGATGCGGAGTGATCTCGCCGCTGGGGCATCCGTCCGAGGGGATCCGCTTTCGTACCTTCCTATCCTCCTGACCTTCTACGAATCGATCATGCCCTCCTACGATGCGGTCGTCGTTGGCCTGGGCGCCGTGGGGAGCGCGGCGGCGTATCACCTGGCGCGTCAGGGGTGGCGCGTGCTCGGGCTGGATCGCTTCGCGCCGCCGCACGCACACGGCTCATCGCATGGAGGCAGCCGCATCATCCGGCGCGCGTACTTCGAGGGGCAGCACTATCTACCGCTGCTGGAGCGCGCCTACACGCTCTGGCGTACCCTGGAGGCCGAGGCGGGGGCCGCCCTCCTGCACGTCGCGGGCGGGTTGCATATCGGTCCGGCCCAGGGGGCGGTGGTGCAGGGCGCCCTCGCTGCTGCCGAGGCGCAGGGCCTGGACCATGCCCTCCTCGACGCCGCCGCGACCCGCGCCCGCTTCCCGGCCTTCGCCCCCCCGGAAGACCACGCCGCGCTCTGGGAGCCGGGCGCCGGCTACCTCGACCCCGAGGCGTGCATCGCCGCGCACCTCGATGCCGCCCGCCGCCACGGCGCAGACCTCCGCCTCGCCGAGCCGGCTACCGCCTGGGCCTGCGACGGCGGCGGCGTGCGCGTGACGACGGCCCACGGCGCGTACCGGGCCGCGCGCCTCGTCCTGGCGGCCGGGGGGTGGACCGGCGCGTTGGTGCCGGAGCTGGCGGCGCACCTGGCCGTCGAGCGGCAGGTCAACGCCTGGTTCCGCCCGAAGGCCGACGTCCCCTTCTTCGCGCCGGCGCGGTGCCCGGTCTACATCTGGGAGCAGAACGACGCGGCCGTCTTCTACGGCTTCCCGGATACCGGCGCGGGCGTCAAGGCTGGCCTGCATCATCGGGGAGCACTCACTGACCACCCGGACGCGCTGGCGCGCACGGTAGAGCCTGCCGACGTGGAGGCCGTGCGGACGCCGTTGGTGCGCCTGCTGCCCGCCGCCGCCGGCCCGCTCGCCCGCGCCGCCGTCTGCTTCTACACGAACACGCCCGATCAGCACTACCTCGTGGACCACCACCCCGAGCACGCGGCCGTCGTGATGGCGAGCGCGTGCTCGGGGCACGGGTTCAAGGCGTCCAACGTCGTCGGCGAAGCCCTCGCTGCCCTCGCCACCGGGGCGGCGCCGGCGGTAGACCTCTCGGCCTTCCGCTGGCGATGGTAATTCGGTGAACCCGAAACCGGCGGCCCGGCCCGCTCTTTAGAGGAGCCTCCCGGATTTCGTAGATTGCGCCTCCCTGCCCGCCCGGCCAGGGATTTTTTTGTTAGCCCCGCTCCGCTCCGATGAAAGACTACCTCGACAGAGAACTGCGCGCCGTGCTGGCCGAGCTCGGCGGCGTGCCCGAAGACTTCGCGCTCGAGTTCGAGACGCCCGCCAATCCGGACCACGGCGACCTCGCCACGAACACGGCGATGCGGCTCGCGCGGCACCTGCGCCGCGCGCCCCGGCAGATCGCCGACGACCTCGCCGCGCGCCTCACCGCCCGCCTCGACCCCCGGCGGGTGGCCGGCGTGGAGGTCGCCGGGCCGGGCTTCATCAACTTCCGCTTCGCAGACGCCTATCTCTACCGCGAGCTGGCCGACCTCCTCGCCGCCGGCAAGGCCTATGGCCGTAGCGATATCGGGCAGGGCAAGACCGCCCTCGTCGAGTACGTCAGCGCGAATCCGACCGGGCCGCTCACCGTCGGGCACGGCCGCAATGCCGTCCTCGGCGATACCGTCGCCAACCTCCTCGCCTGGACGGGCCACGCCGTCACGCGCGAGTATTATTTCAACGATGCCGGGCGCCAGATGCGCGTCCTCGGCGAGAGCGTCCGCGCCCGGTACCACGAGCTGCTGGCCGACCTCGACATGGAGCCCTACCTCGACCTCTCCGGCGGCCGCCGCGCGCGGTGGGAGGCCCACCTCGACGCTTACGACACGAAGTTCCTGGAGGGCGACGACGGCGCGGAGATCGAGGTGCCGGCGAGCTTCCCCGAAGACGGCTACCGGGGCGAGTATATCTACGACGTCGCCCGCGCCCTCATCGACGAACACGGTCTGGACCTGCTCGACGAAGAGAGCGCCGAGCCGTTCAAGAAAGCCGCCGAAAAGGCCATCTTCGCAGACATCGAGCGGACGCTGAAGCGGTTGCGGATCGAGATGGACTCGTTCTTCAACGAGCATTCGCTCTACGAGAGCGAGGCCGTCTGGGAGGTCGTGGAGCGGCTGCGCGAGCAGGGCTACGTCTACGAAAAAGACGGCGCCACCTGGTTCAGGACGAGCGCGCTCGGCAAGGAGCAAGATACCGTCCTCGTCAAATCCACCGGCGAGCCGACGTACCGCCTGCCGGACATCGCCTATCACCGCGACAAGTTCGAGCGGGGCTTCGACGTCCTCGTCGATGTCTTCGGCGCCGACCACATCGCCACGTACCCGGACGTCGAGCGCGGCGTCCGCCTCCTCGGCTACGACGCCGACCGGATCGAGGTCGTCATCTACCAGTTCGTGACCCTCGTACGGGGCGGCGAGCCGGTCAAGATGTCCACCCGGAAGGCCAACTAC
>JAWWAN010000505.1:0-3297 GCA_033721675.1 Rhodothermales bacterium
CGCGGTGGGCGGCGCCTGCGCCCGCACCGGCACGGCCAGCGCCAGCAGCCCCACCAGCAGGGGCAGGCAGCGCCTCCAGCGGCAGGCAGCGCACCAGGTCGAGGCCTCATTCTTCATGGCCGAAGCGGTCGAGGATCCAGTCTGCGACGGCGGCGAGGGCGGCCTCGTCCATGGTCGTCTCGATCTGCGCGTACTCAGTCGGGGCGCCGGTGCCGGCGGGCTGGAACAGGTGGTTGAGGCCGGGGAGGACGACGACGGCGTAGTCTTCGTGGCCGCCCGCCTGCAACGCGGCTTCGAGGGCCGCGCGGTTCTCCTCCGCCGGCACCTGCAGATCCTTGCCGCCGAGGAGCGCGAGGACGGGTTGCCGGAGCTGCTGGAGCGCGGGCCGGGGGTCGTAGCGGAGGAAGAACCGCATCCAGGGTGAGGCGAGCGCGGAGAACTGGGTCAGAAGCGCCTCTTCGGGCAGCTGCGAGAACCCGAGCTGCGCCTGGATCTCCGGCGGCATCGCGGCCAGCGCGGCCCGCGCCTCGGCCCGGATCCGGTCGGCGGCGGCCTCGCCCGGCTCGGCGTCGAGCGCGGCGAAGAGGCGGAGTTGGAGGGCCTCGTAGGCGGCCAGGGCGTCTTCGGAGGCACCGCCGGCGGCCAGGACGAGGCGGCCCTGCATCCGCAGGATGTCGCGGCCCGGCAGCCCCGGCCCGGCCAGCAGCACGGCGAAGGCGACGGCCTCCGAGCGGTTGGCGGCCATCGGCGCCACGAGCCCTCCCTCGCTGTGCCCGGCGATGCCGATGCGGGCGGCGTCGATGCCGTCGCGGCCGGCGAGGTAGTGGACGGCGGCGAGGGCGTCGGCGGCGAAGTCTTCGGTGGTGGCGCCGGTGAAGGTGCCGGTGGACGCCCCGACGCCCCGGTCGTCGTAGCGGAGGACGGCGATGCCGCGCCGCGTGAGGTAGTCGGCCAGGATGAGGAAGGGGCGATGCCCGGCGAGGGCCTCGTCGCGGTCCTGCGGGCCGGAGCCGCTGACGAGCACGACGGCCGGGTGCGGCCCGCCGGTCCGGGGGCGGGTGAGTGTGCCGGCGAGCGTGATGCCGGCCTCCGCGTTCTCGAAGCGGACTTCCTCCACGGCATAGGGCACCGGCTCGTCGGGGTCCTGCGGGCGCTTCGGCGGCGGCGGCGCCTCGTCCGTGTGTTCGAGGCGCAATGGAACGTCCATCCCACCCTGCGTCCATACGCCGTCGATGGTGTGGCCGTCCGGCTGGAGGCGCCCCTGGTAGACGCCCCCGATGACGGCCACTTCCATCCGCAGCGAGTCGCCGTCGAGCGCGACCGAGGAGACGGGGATGCCGGTGGCGCCCTGGTCGGGGCTGTCGAGCGTCGCGGCGAACGTGCCGTCTTCCGCGCGTTCGATGTGGAAGACGATGCGGAGGGTGCCGCCGGGCACGTCGAGCGAGCCCTGCCAGACGCCCTCGATCTGCCTGGCCGGCGGGCTGGGTTCGGCGGCGTGGGCGAGGGCGCCGACGGGCAGGGACAGGAGCAGCAGCCCCGTCACGCCCAGCGTCATTACAGATCCGATCTTACACATGGTCGTGCTCTGATTCGTGATCGATGCCGCCCCCGCTACGCGTCGGTGGGCGCCGCCATGCCGAGGGCGTTCGGGTTCGCCGTCCAGACGGGGCACGGGGCCAGCCGGATGACGCGCTCGGTGACGCTGCCCAGCAACGCCCGCTCGACGCGCCCGAAGCCGTGCGTGGCCATCGCGATCAGCCCGGCCTGCTGCTCCTTCGCGAAGGCCACGATCTCGTCCACCGGCGTGCCGGTGCGGACGGTGTAGGTGGCCTCTACCGGCGGCCCCGGCGTGCTCTCATCGAGCTGCCGGAGCGCGGCGCCGGCCCGCGAGACGATCTCGTCGTCGACCTTCTTGACGGAGAACGTAGGCAACCCTGTATCGCTGAAGAAGGGGATCAGGTGCTCCTCTGCTACGAAGAGCAGCGCCAGGGTTGCGCCGTAGGGCGCCGCCAGCCGCCGCGCCTCGGCCACGACGCGCTCGGACGGCTCGGAGAAGTCCACCGGCACGACGACGGTGCGGAGGGGCGCCTCGACCGGGCCGGTCTCCTCGCGCACGGCCAGCACCGGGCAGGGCGCCGTCCGCATGACGGTCTCGGCGACGCCGCCAAAGAAGCGGTGGCGCAACCCGCGCAGGCCCGTCCGCCCGTGCAGGCCCATCACGATCAGGTCGGCGGCGGTCGCCTCGGCGTGTGCCTGGATGGCGGGCGCCGGCGCCCGCCCCTCGGCCAGCTCGTAGGAGACGTCCAGCGCCTCGCGCGCCACGGCGTCCAGACGCTGCATCCGCGCGACGATCTCCTCGCGCAGCCGGGTGTTCAGCCGCGCCTCGGCATCCGGGGCAAGGTGGACGACGGCGTCGTAGTCCTCCTCGCCTTCGAGCACGTGGAGCACATGCAGCTCGGCGCGGGCGCGCACGGCGAGGTCCACGGCATGGCTGGCCGCCGCATGGGCAGCCTCGGAGAAGTCGGTCGGATGCAGGATGCGGCGGAGATCAGGCATGGCGGGGAGCGGAGGCGGCTACGGACGCGGGGCCGCTGGTAGAGTACGAACGCCGCCGCACAAGTGAAAACGTCAGGGCGCGTGGGCTTCCTCCACGGCCCCGGCCGCCAGGAGCGACGTGCCGAAGGGGCGGGTGACGAGGACGGGGCACGGCGTCGCCCGCACCACGCGCTCGGTGACGCTGCCCAGCGGATAGCGCTCCAGACCGCGCAGCCCATGCGTGGCCATCACGATGAGGTCGGCCGCCGTACGCGCGGCGAAGTCCCGGATCTGCTCGGGTGGGTAGCCGGTGAGGACATGGAACGCCACGCCTTCGCCCGCCTCGCCGTACGCCTCGTGCAGATGGCCCTGGGCCGCCTCGGAGAGCGTGCGCTCCAGCTCGCCGCGCCGCGCCAGCCCGGTGCTGTAGAACGCCGGCTCCTGTACGGGATCGATGACGTGGACGAGGTCGAGGTGTGCGCCGTCGAGGCCGGCCAGCGCCCGGCCGTGGCGCAGGGCTTCGTACGCATGGGCCGAGAAATCGACGGGGACGACGACGCGCCGGAGCCGCGGGACGCTCCGCTCCAGCGCGTCGTCCGGCGCGCGCACGACGAGCGTGGGGCACGTCAGGCGCCGCACCAGCTCTTCGGCGACGCTGCCGAGGACGAGGCGGCGCAGCCCGCTGCGCCCATGCGTGCCGAGCACCACGAGGTCCATGGCCTTCTCGGTGGCATACTCCAGGATCGGCACGGCGGTACGCAG
>JAWWAN010000506.1:0-3283 GCA_033721675.1 Rhodothermales bacterium
GGTGGGGGGGGCCTGGAGCTGGGTGGCGTCGGCGGCGGCGGGGCGCGGCGCCGGAGTGCGAGCGGCGCCCCCGGGCACAGCCTGGAAGATGAAGTCGAATTTGTGGGCGAACGTGACCACATGCAGCGCCTCCAGCCGCGTGGCCTCGTGGACGGGCACGCCGTCGAGGGCGGTGCCGTTGCTGCTGCCGAGGTCTTCGAGGAAGTAGCAGCCGGCGCCCTCGTCGAAGAAGATGCGGGCATGCTTGGCCGAGATGATGGTGGGGTGGAGCGTCACCTCGTTCTCGCTCAACCGCCCCACGACGGCCTCGTGCCCGATCCGGAACTCGGACCCGGCCAGCTCTCCCGTCTTGCAGAACAACCGTGCAGGCATGGCTTCGTGTGGAGGCGGGCCGGACGATTCGCGCCCGGCCTCCGTCGTCATTCTTGGTAGAGCAGCAGGTTGGCGTGCTGCGACTGGTCCGGGTGGAACGCGTGGCAGGTCAGGCAGGCATCGGCGGCCTTGCCAGGGGCATGGCACGTCTGGCACGAGGCGATGCCGGGCAGGTTCTGGATGCCGCTGTGGTCTACGTCCGCCGGGGCGAACTGGCCTGTGGCGGCGAATTCCTGGATCGGGATGGCGTTATGGCAGTCCAGGCAGCGGCGGTGGATGATGTGGGCGCGGTGGTCGAACGCCGCCCGGTGGAAGGCGGCCTGGTCGGCCTGCGTGCGGCCGAGGGTGGCGCGCTCGACGGTGTGGCACTCCTGGCACGGCTGCGTCAGCGCGTCGGCGAGGCCTTCGTAGGCCTGCACCTGGCCGGGCGCGAGCTGCGGGTTGAGCTGCCCGGCGCTGACGAGGAACTGCGTCTCGTCGAGGGGCGCCAGGGGATCGCTCACGCGCTGCTCGGCGGTGGCGATGAGGTGGTCCACCTGCACGCGCTCGCGTTGGATCTCGGGGTCGGCGGCGGCGCGGAGGCCGTCGGCGTAGTCGCGGAGCGTGGCGAGGGCCTCGGCGTAGAGCGCGCGGGCGTCGGCGGGCGGCACGTCGGCCGAGGCGCGCAGCAGGTCGGCCAGCTCGGCGGTGGGGTAGAGGATGCGGCGGATGCGGCGGAGGTTGTCGAGCACCCAGGGGTCGGCGTGCTCTACGGGGCGTTTCCGCACCTGCCCGCCCTGCCGCTCGAAGGCGGCGGGGTTGGCGTCGCGCGTCCAGCGGGCGCCGGGGCCGCCGTCGCGGCGGAGGGCGTCCAGTGGCAGCACGCCGGGCGCGTTGCCGGCGGCGGCGTCGAGCCAGGGGGTGGCGGCGCCGGCGGTGAGGTGGCACCCGGCACAGGCGGCCTCGAAGTCGAGCGGCTGGAAGCCGGTGCCGTCGGCGTCCGGCGTGTGGCAGGCGAGGCAGGCCTGCTCGACGTCGGCCAGCTGGCGGATCAGCTTGACCTGGTTGACGTGGAGCGTATGTGGGAAGATCAGGCCGGACGGATCCTGCGCGCCCACGGCGGCGAACTCGGGGTGGCCGCGGGCAAACGAGAAGGCGTGGCAGCCCTGGCAATGGAAGTCGTCCACCTGGGTGATGGCGGCGGTGCGGCCGACGTGCTCGGTGTGGCAGGTGGCGCACGTCGGCTCGTCGGGCGCGGGCACTACGCGGGTGAAGTCGCCCGTGCGGTAGAGGTAGTGGCTGGTGAAGCTGTAGGTGCCCACGGCGTCGCCGTACTTCTCGTGGCAGGTGGCGCAGCGGTCGTTGGCGATGCCGCCGAAGGCGGTGTGGCAGGTGCCGCAGTCCGTCTCGAAGACGGCATGGTTGGACGAGAGCGGCCCGTTCGAGGCCAGCCGCCCGCCCCCCGCCACCATGTCGAACGCCATCAGGCCCAGCAGCAGCACGGCCCCGGTGCCGCCGGCCAGCAGCATCGCCCGGCGCGAGCGCGGGTAGACGTAGGACCGCGCCACCGGCAGGCGGACGTCGCTGAAGAAGCCTTTCTGGCGCTGTTTCTCGGAACGGGGCACGGCCGGGCGCTAGTAGTAGAGGACGGTGAAGATGTGGAGGGCCAGCAGGGCGAACAGCAGGACGGAGACGGGCACGTGGAGGTAGAGCCACCACCGCAGCGCTTTCTGCAGCGTGAAGTGCGCGTCGATCTCCAGCTTGGTCCGGTAGAGGTCCTGGAGCGCATCGAGCGCCGGGGCGTCGGCGGCGGGCAGCAGCCCGTGCAGGTACTCGAACTGGTCGATGCGGGCCTGCGCGCCGCCGGTGATGTCGACGAAGTAGATCAGGCGCGTCTCCGGCGCGGCGAGGACGGGCGCGAGGTGCCTCCGGTGGAAGTCCTGCACCATCGGGTGCGCGGTGGCGGCCAGCGCCGCGGCGCGCTCGCGCATGCCCTCCACGAGTTCCGGGATGCGGTCGTAGTGGACCTCGGTGGAGAGGCCCGAGTTGAGCAGCGTCGGGATCCACTTCTGGAGGACGATGCCGAGCAGGCCCGTCGCCACGGTCCACACGCTGGTGATCCACAGGATCCAGGTGAGCACGCCCTTCGGCCACTGGAAGCCGGTGTGCATGCCCATCAGCAGGAGGAAGAGCGTGCCGGCGTAGACGTGGAACTGGAGGTAGGGCCACGCCCGCCCGAGCGCCCGGATCTGCATGGTCCGCCGCTTGATGCTGTAGAAGAAGACGCCAGCGAAGAGGGCGGTGGCGGCGATGCCGTAGGCCAGGCCGAGCACGCTGCCGGGCCGCACCCGCCCGAACGCCGCGTGGAGCGCGTAGACCCCCAGGCACACCCCCACCGCCACGCCGAAGCCGAGGAGCCAGCGGGGCGATTGCACCCACTTGTTGAACCACCGCGCGGCGCCGGGGCGCTTCTTCTGGTAGATGGCGGTCTTCTTCATCGCGCGTCCCGGTCCGCCCCGAGGAGCTGCTGGAAGTCTTCGAGGCTGCCGATGCGGAAGGCGCACGCGTGCGGGCAATTGTTGACGCACGCCGGCCCGGCCTCGGCCGTATAGCACAGATCGCACTTGCTCGCCACCTTGCGCTCGCGGCCCCGCAGCCACTCGGGCAGCGCCGTCTCCGGCCACACGGTGCCCGTCTCGTGCATGATGATGGCGTCGTAGGGGCACTTGGTGGCGCAGTTGCCACACCCGATGCACAGGGTCTCGTCGATCTCGACGACCTCGGCCACGCCGGCCCGACGGATGGCGCCGGTGGGGCAGCCGATGAGACAGACGGGGTCCTCGCAGTGGTAGCACGAGCGCGCGACGAGGAAATTCTGGAACTTCTCGCCCTCGCGCACGAAGCGCGGGCGCCCGCCGTGCGTGCTCTGGCA
>JAWWAN010000507.1:0-3281 GCA_033721675.1 Rhodothermales bacterium
AACTGTTATCCTTCGGGTTGCGGGACGGCCGAGGGGGCTCCCCATAGGTTCTATCGACGGCGCGGGCCGGGCCGGATCAGCGGCTCCGCGGGCAGCGCTTCAGCCTTCCAGCGTCTTTTTCCCGTAGACCTGCTGCGCGGTGCGCTCGAAGCGGGCGTCGAGCTTCTCGCGGACGAGGCGGCGGAAGGCGGTGCGGCACCGCTTCGGCACGGGCAGCTCGATCCGGCGGCGGCGCCCCGCCGCATCGCGGTAGAAGAAGACCACGTGCGGGCCGGCCTCGAAGTAATCGACGATCTGCTCCCAGGCCACGGCGCGGTCGTCGCAGCGCGCTTGCAGCACCAGCCCGTACTCCGTCACCAGCACCGAGGCGGCGAGCCAGCCGGCGCCGAACCAGAACGCCCCGCCGATCAGGTAGCCGGCCAGCAGCGTCATCGGCACGGGGTGGCCGGCCAGGAAGACGCCCGCCGCGAAGACGAGGACCGCCGCCAGGAACGCGCTCGGCCAGGCCGGCAGCCCGAAGAGGGGGCCGCGCCGCCACGCCATGCGCACCCGGCGCACGCGCAGCCGGTTGGCCACCATCACGACGAGCAGCAGGAACGTGACGCCCAGAAAGCCCACCTGCAGGATCAGGTGCAGCGTCGCAATAACGTTCGCGGCGGCAGGCATCGGGGCGCGGCGGTACGAGCGTGAGCGAAGGAGAAGGGAGGCGAGGAGCCGCCGGGCCGTGCGGTCAGGCCGGGGCGGTCTCGGGCCGCCACTGCATGGCTACCAGCATCTCTGCCAGCAGAAAGAGCAACGCGAGCCCCAGGAAGACGTTCCACAGCTCGACGCCCGTGCGCTCGGCCTCCAGCGCGGCCAGCACGCCCTCGGCGCCGGCGCCGGCGGGGTCCAGCACGCGCACCTCCAGGCCCGTCGCGCTGGCTAGCTGCTCGGCGGCGGCCTCCGGCGCGTAGGGCGCCAGGTCAGACTCGCGGCCGTCCGGGTTGAGCGCGATGCGGCGCACGAGGGCCTCGCCCGCCCGCACGGCGTAGACGCCCGGCGTGCGCAGCGACGCATCGGTCTGCACCAGGACGGCACCGAAGAGGCTGCGCTGCTCCGGCGTGATCTCGACGCCTTCGGGCGAGACGAGCCGCACCGGCGCCCCCTCGGGCACCCCCGCCAGCCGCAGCTCGCCCGGCGCGCCCGTCCTCAGCTGCTCGCCCTCGACGGACTCGCCCGACGACAGGTAATACACCGAGCGGTAGAGCAGGGGGATGAAGAGCCCGCGCACCGGGAGGTCGCTCCAGCGGACGTCCGGCGCGACGGCGGCGACGAAGGCCGCGCCGCGCCCGTGCCGAAGCTCCTGCAGGAACGGGAAGCCGTTGGAGAGCTCGATGAGCGTCTGCTCGGTGGCGGCGCGCGGCGTGTAGTTCATCGCGTAGAACACGTCCGGGCTCTCCACCGCCGTCCGGCCGCGCGGCCCCTGCCGCTCGAAGACGCCCTCGAAGAGCGGATGCTCGGTATCGACCCGCTCGAAGGTGCCCACCACGCGCTCGCCGCCCAGGCTGCCGCTGAAGCCGCTGAAGGTGCCGCCCCCCAGCCGGCCCAGCAGCGCGTTGTAGTCCGGCGCGCGGGCCGCCTCGCTCGGGAAGAGGAAGAGCCCGCCGCCGTCTTCCACGTAGCGCCCCAGCGACGCGACCTCGCCGCTCGACAGGTCGCGCGGCCCGACGAGCACGGCGGCGTCATAGCCGCCCAGCGTGGTGGCGGGCAGCGCCGCCTCGGGGATCGTCGCGACCTCGAACGTCACCCGCCCGCGCGTCAGCTCAGACGAGAGTGCGAGCTCGACGAAGTCCGCCCGCTGCCCTTCGCCGCGCACGACGAGCAGGCGCCGCTGCTCCGGCACGTGGAGCGTGAAGTGGCGCACGTCGTCCGGCTCGAAGGCGTCGTCCTCGATCTGCACGGTCCCGGCGAGCCAGCCGCGCCGCTGCGGCGTGACGACGAACGCCACGGTCTGCTCGGCGCCGGCGGCGAGGTCCGCCGTCGCCTGCGCCACGCGCTCGCCCTCCAGGTAGAGGCTCGCCACGTACCCCTCGATGGCCTCGCCCCCGTAGTTGGCGACGGTCGCCTCGACGCGGGCGGGCTGGCCGACCTCCAGGATCCGGCTCGCCACGCGGATGCCGGTGACGGCCACGTTCGGCACGGCGCGCTCGCCCACGGGCAGCAGCACCACGCGCACGCCCTCCGGCAGCGCGGCCACCGTCGAGTCGAGAAACGTCCGCTGCTGGAGGTCGGAGACGACGTAGATCTCCTTGTTGAGCGGTGCGGCTGCGTCCAGCAGGGCGGCGGCGCGCGCGACCGTCCGGGCCGTGGCTTCGGCGCCGGGCAGCGCCTCGATCTCGAGCAGGGCGTCGAGCGCCGCGCCGGGGTTCTTGTAGGAGGAGGGCGCGACGGTCGAGGTGGCGGCCGTCGTCAGCACGAAGATCTCGTCGCCAGGCTCGGCCCGTTCGA
Source organism: Rhodothermales bacterium (assembly GCA_033721675.1). Lineage (GTDB taxonomy): Bacteria > Bacteroidota > Rhodothermia > Rhodothermales > JAWWAN01 > JAWWAN01. The sequence continues at coordinate 2,488 of JAWWAN010000507.1, forward strand.
GGAGGCCGGCGGCCACGTCGCGCGCCTGCTCCAGATACCCGCCCTGGGCGTCGCGGAGGGTCATCGACAGCGAGTTGTCGACGACGACGGCGAGGGCCGTCGAGGCGCGGCCGCCGAGGGTGCCGGCGAGGTCGCCCTGGAGCGTCGGGCGGGCGAAGGCGAGCACGAGGCAGGCCAGCGCCAGCGTGCGCAGCGCCAGCAGGAGCCACTGCTTGATCCGCACGCGCTGCATCGTCGACTTCTGCAGCTCCTTCAGGAACTCCAACGAGCTGAAGTCGACGCGCTTCGGGCGGCGGAAGTTGAAGAGGTGGATGATCAGCGGGATGGCCGCCGCCACCAGCCCGAAGAGCACCAGCGGGTTCAGAAACGTCATCGTGCGCCGCGCAGAAAACGGAGAGGCCGTCCGCCGATGCCGGGATCGACGGACTGCCTGCTACCGTGGCGCCGGGGTGCTGTTCCGCGCCGGGGCCCCCCGTGCGGGTGGCCCCGCGCGCTTGGCGAGCACGCCTACTGGACGACGGTGAGGGTGCGTGCGGCCGTGAACGTCTCTCCCACCGCCCGCACCACATACAACCCGCTCGGCACACGACCCGAATCCCACGACAGCGAACGCGACGAACCCGACTCCAGCGCCCCCTCGAAAAGCACCGCCACGCGACGGCCCAGCGCGTCGAAGACCTCCACGCGCACCTGCTGCGAGCGCGCCACCAGCACCCCCAGACGCGCCTGACCCCGAACCGGGTTCGGGTAGGGCGCCGTCAGGCGGTAGGCCACCGACAGCGCCACGGCCACCT
>JAWWAN010000508.1:0-3278 GCA_033721675.1 Rhodothermales bacterium
ATGCTGCTGGTTGGATCCGCCGCCTACCTGGCCGGCGGGGTGGCGCTGACGGCCCAGGTGCTGCGCCGGCGCCCCCGCCCGGCGGAGGACGGCGTATGATGCGCTTGCTCCGCAGCCTCGCCCTCCTCGCCGCCGGCCTCGCCGCCGGACGGCGCCTGCGCCGGCCCACCACCACACCGGCCTCACCCGTCGCGCCACCCCCTGCACCAACCCGTTGGCGGGATCGGCTCCGCATCATCGGCGCCTTCGTCGGGATGCTCGTCCTCCTCGGGCTGCTCGTCGCGGCCACGGGCCTCATCCCGGTCAAGGCCAGCACGGGCCACTTCGCCGTCACCCGCTGGTTCCTCGACTGGTCCAAGGCCCGCTCCGTCTCGACGCACAGTGCCGGGATCCATCCGCCGCCCCGAGACTCCCTGCTGCACCCGAGCCTCGTGCTGCGCGGGGCCGGCCACTACGAGACCGGATGCCGCCCGTGCCACGGCATCCCGACGATGCCTCGCCCTCGCATCGCCCGCGAGATGACAGCCGAGCCGCCCTCGCTCTCTACCCAGATCGAGGCGTTCGAGGACGAGGAGCTGTTCTACATCGTCATGCACGGCATCAAGTTCACCGGCATGCCCGCCTGGCCCGCCCGCGAGCGCGACGACGAGGTGTGGGCGATGGTCGGGTTCCTGCGCACCCTCCCCACGCTCGACGCCGCCGATTACCGCCGGCTCGTTCGCGGCGACGCACCGGCCTCCCTCGATGCCGAGCCGCTGGCAGACCTCCTGGGTCCGCAGGGCACCCCCCGCGCCCTCACCACGAGCTGTGCGCGGTGCCACGGCCTCGACGGGGCCGGGCGTGGCGCGGGGGCCTTCCCCAAGCTCGCCGGGCAGCGCTACGAATACCTCTACGCCGCGCTGCGCGCCTACGCCGTCGGATCGCGCAACAGCGGCATCATGGAACCCATCGCCGGCGGCCTCACGGACGACGAGCTACGCGCCCTGGCCCGTCACTACGCGGCGCTTCCTCCACCGGCGCCCGAAGCCGCGCCCGCCGACGCCATCGAGCGGGGGCGCACCCTCGCCGAGAACGGCCTGCCCGCGCAGGGCGTCCCACCCTGCGCCGCGTGCCACGGACCCGGGGCCGGCCCCCGCAACCCCCACTTCCCCGACCTCGCCGGGCAGTACGCCGACTACCTCGTCCTCCAGCTGACCCTCTTCGCCGAAGAGCGGCGCGGCGGCTCGCCCTACGCCCCCCTGATGCACCCCGCAGCGACGGGCCTCACGGCCGAGCAGCGGCGAGACGTGGCGGCTTTCTATGCCGCGCTCCCTCCCATGGCGAAATCCCAGAATCCCTGAGGTTGCTGTTCTCGGAGGTGGCCGTGGGTGTCACTGCGTACAGAGGACCATAGCGAGAGGGGTCGCTCTTTCGGTCAGGGGCGGGATGCGGCGCTGGTCTGGCTGAGGGGCAGGGTGAGGATGAAGGTCGCTCCCTGCCCCTCCTCGCTCTCCACCGTCAGCGTGCCCCGGTGCCCCTGGGTCACGATATCATAGCTCAGGCTGAGCCCCAGCCCCGTCCCCTGGCCGGCCGGTTTCGTCGTGAAGAAGGGCTCGAAGATCTGGTCGCAAACGTCGGCCGGAATCCCCGGTCCGTTGTCTTTCACGCGGATCTCCACCCGGTCATCGACGCGGCGGGTAGACACCCAGAGGGTCGGTTCTGCCGGCCCGGGTCCCGGAGCCTCCCGAAGGCGCATCGCATCGAGGGCGTTGCTGACGAGGTTCAACACCACGCGGCCGATCTCCTGAGGCACCAGCTCGACGTCGCCCACGGCGCGGTCCAGATCCAGTTCGATCTCTGCCTCGAAGTCGGCGATCTGCGCCTTCTGGCCGTGGTAGGCCAGCGCGACGTAGTCCGCCACGAGTGCATTCAGGTCTACCCGTTCGAGCTCGGCGCTGCCGTCTCGGGCGTGCTGCATCATGGCATGCACAATCGCGTCGGCGCGCCGGCCGTGCTCCTGGATCTTGGTCGTGTTCAGGTGGAGATCCATGAGGATGGCGTCGATCTCTTCCCGGGAGCCTCCCTCCAACGCCTCGCGGAGTTCCTCGATGATCTCGGTGTTGATCTCCGCGAAGTTGGTGACGAAGTTGAGCGGGTTCTTGATCTCGTGCGCGATCCCGGCGGTGAGCGCGCCGAGGGACGCCATCTTCTCCTGCTGGACGAGTTGGGCCTGCGTGGCCTTCAAGTCGGCCAGCGATTGCTTGAGCTCGGCGGTGCTGTTGGCCACATGGATCGCCAGCGCCAGAATCGGTTCGATGCGCCGGGCCTTGAGGGTCGTGGCCGCGTCCACGGCCCGAGGCGCCGGGGAGCTCAGTTCCAGCAGGCCCACGGGGCGGTCTTCGTAGCGAAGGGGCTGGAGCATGAGGCTCCGAACTCCTTGATCCAGGAGGACGGCGCGCAGCGCTTCGCTGACCTCGCAGCCTTCGGCCACGTCCCGGACCACGATAGGCCGGTCTTCGCCGAGGGCCCGCTCGTAGAGGGTCCCTTCCCAGCGAAGGCGGCCCTCCCGCACGGCCTCGCCGATGAGGAGGCTGTTCCATCCCCGCTGCTCCGCTCGGAAGTCGGGCGCTCCGCGGCCCTGCGACGAGGCCAACCCCAGCCGGATGTTCGCATCCCGGAGCAGCGTGCGCACCTCGCTCTGCAAGGCGTCGAAGGTGGGTGCCCCCGGCTGCGCATCGCTGGTGAGCAGGAGGTTCGTGATGGTGGCCGTCGCCGTCTCATGCGTCACGTCGGTAAGCGTCGTGACGGTCAGGCCGACGAAGCGAAACAACGCGGGGGGGATCGTCGCCTGCCAGCGCGCCATGTCCCCGACGTTCTGTAGGAGCGCATCGACGTCCTCTTCGGTCAGCGTGGGCAGGGGGCCGCAGAGTTCGAGGGTGACGAACTGGGTGGAAGCGTTGAGTTTGTAGTAGCGGTTGAGGCCCGTCTCCTCATGCGGGATGACGAAGATGAGCGGCTGGTCGAGGTTGAGGGGGATCCCGTAGAAGCGGCCCAGGATGGCCTTGTAGGCGTAGAGCGTCCGCAGGTAGTGATCGTGCACGTTGATGATGTCCATCCGCTCTTCGAGGTACCGCCCCATGGCCTGCTCGTAGCGGTGCGTGCGGTACAGCATATGCCCCCCGAACGGGCCACTGAGCGCGCGGGCATCGCTCGTCCAGTCCGAAGACGGGAAGAGGGGACGGACGAGTTGACCGATGAGCTCGTCGTGCTCCTGGAGGAGGCGCAGGTCCAGGATCGGC
>JAWWAN010000509.1:0-3260 GCA_033721675.1 Rhodothermales bacterium
CACCGTGCAGGCGGCCGACCATGGCTACAGCGCGCTCGAAGGGCGGCAGGTCTTCGCCGAGGCCGCGACGCCCGAGCACTTCGTCCGCGAGCACGTCCTCGCCGGCGGCCCCGAGGCGCAGGTCGACCAGTGTGCCGTAGACGCCGAGGCCGCCGCCGACGTGCTCCGCACCGAGGCCACCATCACCGTCCCCGGGTACGCCCTCGCCGCCGGTGACTTCCTCTACGTGGCGCCGGTCGTCTTCGGGCGCACCGGCGCGAACCCGCTGCGCCTGCCGGAGCGGACCTTCCCCGTAGACCTCGCCTACCCGCAGAACCGGCGCTACACGCTGCGGATGGCCGTGCCGGAGGGCTACGCCGTGGATGCGGTGCCGGAGAACGTCCGCGTGACCCTCCCCGGCGGAGGCGGCTACTTCCAGCGGCTGGTCCAGGCCGAGGGCGGCGTGGTGGTCGTACAGAGCGCCGTCGCGATCGAGCAGACCGTCTTCGAGCCGGCTGCCTATCCGTACCTGCGGGCGTTCTTCGACCGCATCGTCGCGGCCGAGGCCGATCAGGTGGTGCTCCGGCGGCTCGGTGAGGGGGATACCGGAGGGCACCGATGAAGAACTGTTGCTGGAGCCTGCTTCTCGTATTCGCCGCCGCCACGACTGCCGCGCAGCCGCTGCCGCCCGGCTTCGACGAGACCTACGCCGTCACCTCGCTCGATCCGCTGCTGGCGCTGCAGGCGGAGGCCGTCACCCGGCTCCACTACGTGCGCTTCGAGGTGGACTCCCCCGGGCGGGCGCGGCGGGCCGTCCGGCGCGCCGTCACGGTGCTCGGCCCTGAGGGGCGGGAGGCCGGGGTGCTCTACGTGGCGTACGACGGCCGGCTGCGGCACCTGAAGAAGCTGCGCGGCACCCTTCGCGGCGCGGACGGCCGCGTCCTGCGCAAGCTCTCTAAAGACGACCAGGAGGACGTCAGCGCCATCTCCGGCGGCTCGCTCTACGAGGAGACGCGCGTGCGGATCGCCCGCCTCTACCACAGCCAGTACCCCTACACCGTCGAGTACGAGTACGAGCTGCACCACGACGGGCTGCTGAACTGGCCGGTCTGGTACCCGCAGGAGGGCGGTTATCCCGTGCAGCTCGCCCGGTTCGAGGTCGAGGTGCCGGACGGCATCGAGGTGCGCCACACCAGCGTCAACGGGGCGCCGGAGCCGACGGCCGACGCGCGCGGGCGGCGTACGACGCTCGTCTGGCAGGTGGAGCGGCGGCCGGCCTTCGCCCGCGAGCCCTACAGCCCCCCATGGTCGTGGCAGGCGCCGGCGGTGCATACGGCGCCGGTGGACTTCGAGATCGAGGGCAGCCGGGGCCGGATGGACTCGTGGGACGCCTTCGCCCGCTGGTACCACGCCCTCGGCGAGGGCCGCGATGCCCTCCCGCCCGAGGCGGCCGCCGAGGTCGGGCGCCTCGTGGCCGGCATCGACGACGACCGCGAGAAGGCGCGCCGCCTCTATGCCTACCTCCAGCAGAAGACCCGGTACGTCAGCGTCCAGCTCGGCCTGGGCGGGTGGCAGCCCTACGACGCCGCCTACGTGCACGAGCGCGGTTATGGCGACTGCAAGGCGCTCACCAACTACATGCGTGCGCTCCTGAAGGCGGCCGGCGTGCCGGCGTTCCCGGCCCTCATCCGGGCCGGCAGCCGCGCGCCGGAGGTGCTGGATCACTTCCCGAGCAACCAGTTCGACCATGTGGTGCTCTACGTCCCCATCGAGGGTGCGCCGCTGTGGCTCGAATGCACCAGCCAGACCGCACCGTTCGGGCACCTGGGCAGCTTCACCGAAGACCGCCACGCCCTCGTCGTCCGCCCCGGCGGCGGGGCGCTCGTCCGCACGCCCCGCAGCACCGCCGAGGCGAACCAGCAGGTGCGCCACGCCGAGGTCGTGCTCGCGGCCGGCGGCGACGCCACGGCGACGGTCCGCACGCGGTACACCGGCAACCAGCAGGATCGCGTGGGCCAGGCCCTGGCGCAGGCCTCCCCCCGGGAGCGGACGCAGTGGCTGCGCGAGCACCTCGGCATCCCGAGCTTCGAGATCGAGCACGTCGATTTCTCGGATCTGGAGCGCCGGCAGCCGGAGGTCGTGCTGCCGATGACGCTACGCCTGCCCCGCTTCGCCGCGCGCACGGGCCAGCGCCTCTTCCTCCCACTCGTGCTGATGGATGCCTGGGCGGACGTGCCGCCCGCCGTGGAGCCGCGCACGCAGCCCGTCGCCTACTTCGCCTATCCCTTCGAAGACGCGGATACGGTCCGCTTCGTGCTCCCCGAGGGGTTCCGCGTGGAGGCGCTCCCCGAGCCGGTCGCCCTCGACGCGGAGTTCGGCGCGTACCGGGCCGAGGCCACGCTCGCCGCCGATGGCGTGTTGGTCTTCCGCCGCCGCTTCGCCATCACCGAGGCGACGCTCCCGCCCGAGCAGTACGCCGCCTTCCGCGACTTCCTCGCCCGGGTCGCCCAGGCAGACCGCGCCAGGGCTGTGCTCGTGCGCGAGTAGGCTACGCCTCGCCCGCGCGCAGCACGTGCGCGCGGTCCTGGGTCCAGCGGTACCAGACCATCGCGGCGCCCGCGAGGCCGAGGGCGAGGCCCGGCCAGGCGGCGTAGCTCATCATGGTGAAGATGCGTGGATCCGCCCCGGCCTGGTCGAAGATCGCACGGTACGACTCCATGCGCGGCAGCAGCCCGACCACAAGCGCCTGAAGCGCACAGAGCCCGCCTCCGAGGGCGAGCGTCCAGCCGAGGCTGGCCATCCACCGCCGCGCTCCCCAGAGCCAGACGCCCAGACCCAGCGCGATAAGCATCGGACCCCCGACGATCACGAGGAGGCCGAGGAGCAGGGCGGGGCCGCCACCGAACCCGACCGCCAACGGCCCCATCAGCAGGAGCATGAAGAGGAGGAAGGCGCCCCCGGCCAGGAAGAGCACGCCGAAGAGCCGCCGCAGATCGCTGGCGCTCTGCCAGCGGCGTCGGTACGCGGAGAGGCGCCGGGCCAGGGCGGGCTTTTCGGTGAGCGTCCCGGCGAAGTAGGCGTTGGCCTGCGGCCGGGTCAGCAGCACGGCGAAGACGGCGAACACTGCGACGCCGAACAGAACGCTCGGCACCATCATTTCGAAGACCTCCCGGTACAGGTAGGCCACTGCGAGCAGCAGGAGCGGTTCCCCCACCATGTAGAGGTCGCGGCCCCATACGCGCCGCAGCAGAATGCCCCCGCCCGAGATCGTGCGGAGGAGG
>JAWWAN010000510.1:0-3258 GCA_033721675.1 Rhodothermales bacterium
CCTATTTCGGCGCAGAGGCATTCCTGGCTCGGCCTGGAAGCATCGCATCGCGGGGCGGCTGCTCTATTTCGGCGCAGAGGCATTCCCGGCCCGGCCTGGGCGCCATGGCTATCTCAGCCTGGGAGGCATGGCATCGCGGGGCATTCCCGGCTCGGCGCGGGAGAGAAAAGAAAAGGGGGCCGCCTGCCCGTCGGCACGCGGCCCCCTGATCGGCAGGGAGCGCCCTGCTAGTTCACCACCGTCTGCGGCGTCGGCTCGAAGCCGTTGCCCGGCGCGCTGGGGCGGTGCTTCTCGGCGTCGGGGATCGCGAACAGCTCGGCCGGGTCGGCCTTGGCCTCGTCGCACAGGGCGTGCTCGACGATCTCCTCCATCCGCTTCAGGTAGTGGATCTCAAGGCCCTCCAGCGCCTCGGCGTTGATCTCCTTGACGTCTTTGCGGTTCTTCTCGGGCAGCAGGACGGTCTCGATGCCGGCGCGCTTGGCGGCCAGCACCTTCTCCTTGATGCCGCCCACGGGCAGGACGAGCCCCCGCAGCGTGATCTCCCCCGTCATGGCGAGCGTGTGCTTGACGCACCGCTGCGTGTAGATCGAGACGAGGGCGGCCATCAGCGCCACGCCCGCCGAGGGGCCGTCTTTGGGGACGGCGCCGGCCGGCACGTGCACGTGGAGGTCCCAGTAGCGGAACGCATCCTGCGGGATGCCGAGCTCGTCGGCGCGGCTCTTGATGTAGGAGAAGGCGGCCTGCGCGCTCTCCTTCATCACGTCGCCGAGCTGGCCGGTGAGGATCATCCGGCCCGCCCCGCGCGAGACGCTGGCCTCGATGAAGAGGATGTCTCCGCCGACGGGCGTCCAGGCCAGGCCGGTCGCCACGCCGGGCACCTCGGTGCGCTCGGCCACGTCGCTGAAGAACTTGCGCGCGCCGAGGTAGCCCTCGACCTCCTCGGCGTCGACGGTCTCGTGCTCGACCTCCTCGGTGGCGATCTTCTTGGCCACGCCGCGCGCGGCCGAGCCGATCTCGCGTTCGAGCTGGCGCACGCCGCTCTCGCGCGTGTAGCCGTCGATGATGAGCGCGAGCGCCTCGTCGGTGATGCCGAACTGGTCATCCTGCAGGCCGTGCCGCTCGATCTGGCGGGGCACGAGGTACTGCTTGGCGATCTGCAGCTTCTCGTCCTGCGTGTAGCCGGTGATCTCGATGATCTCCATGCGGTCTCGCAGGGGCGCCGGGATCTGCTCCAGGTAGTTGGCCGTGGCGATGAAGAGGACTTTGGAGAGGTCGTAGTCCAGCTCCAGGTAGTGGTCGTTGAAGCTGTGGTTCTGCTCGGGGTCCAGCACTTCGAGGAGGGCCGAGGAGGGGTCGCCCCGGAAGTCGGAGCCGAGCTTGTCGACCTCGTCGAGCATGAAGACCGGGTTGCCTGTGCCGGCCTTCTTGAGCCCCTGCAGGATGCGGCCCGGGAGGGCGCCGACGTACGTCCGGCGGTGGCCCCGGATCTCGGCCTCGTCGCGGACGCCGCCGAGGCTCATCCGCACGAACTCACGGTCGAGCGCGCGGGCGATGCTCTTGCCCAGGCTGGTCTTCCCCACGCCCGGCGGCCCGTAGAAGCACAGGATGGGCGCCTTCATGTCGCCCTTGAGCTTGAGCACGGCGAGGTACTCGACGATGCGCTTCTTGACCTTCTCCAGCCCGTAGTGGTCCTCGTCGAGGATCTGCTCGGCGTGCTTGATGTCGAGGTGGTCCTCGGAATACTCCTCCCAGGGGAGGTCGAGGATCCAGTCCACGTAGTTGCGCGTGACGGCGTAGTCCGGCGCGGCGGGGTTGATGCGGTCCAGCCGCTTGATCTCCTTGAGGACGGTCTCCAGGGCGTGCTCGGGGAGGTTCTTCTCCTCGGCGCGCTGGCGGAGGTCGTCGAGCTCGGCGGAGGGGTCGCCCTCGCCCAGCTCGTCCTGGATGGCCTTCATCTGCTGGCGCAGCAGGTACTCGCGCTGCTGCTGGTCCACGTCCGTCTTGACGCGGGAGCGGATCTCCTCGGAGAGCTGGAGCACCTGCAGCTCGCGCTGGAGGTGCTGCATCACCAGGTTCGCGCGCTCGACGAGCGAGAGCGTCTCCAGCAGCTCCTGCTTGTCTTCGACGCCCACCTGGAGGTTGGAGGCGATGAAGTGGATCAGGAAGCTCGGCGAGTCGATGTTCTGGATGGCGTAGGCCGCCTCGCTCGGCAGATTCGGCGACATCGCGACGATCTGCACGGCCAGCTCCTTGATGGACCGGATGAGCGCCTTCAGCTGGATCTCGTCGCTCTCGGTCAGCTCCTCGGCCAGCGGCTCGACGCGCGCCCGGAAGTAGGGCTCGGTCTGCACGAACGCGCCGATCCGGAAGCGCCGCTTGCCCTGGATCACGATGGACTTCGTGCCGTCGGGCATCTTGATGAGCTTGAGGATCGTGGCGACGGTGCCCACCTCGTAGAGATCCTCGGCGCCGGGCTCCTCGACGTCGCTGCTCTTCTGCGCGACGACGCCGATGAGCTTGTCGTCGTTGAAGGCGTCTTTGACGAGCTTGAGCGAGGCGTCCCGCCCCACGGTGATGGGGAGGACGACGCCGGGGAAGAGGACCGTATTGCGGAGGGCGAGGATCGGCAGCGTCTCGGGGATCGAGGCGGTGCTCATCTCCTGCTCCTCGGCGGCCGTCGGCAGCGGGATGCTCTGCTCCGGGTCGTCGTCTTCTATGGAGAAATAGATGCGTTCGGTCATGATCTGGGTCACCTCGTTGCGGTTGCCGGGCCGGCGCGGCACAGCGGGCGCCGGGGGTGGAGCCTGGTTCAAGAACCGGACCACGCCGCGCCGCCTGCCAATCTGGCGCACCCCGCGCGCCGTTCTCTGTCTACGCGCTCACGCGGGTTCGTTCCCCCCCATCCGGGCGAATCGCAGGCGGAGCAGAATCGTCGCAATTACGGCGCCGGGGGAAGGGGCAAGGAGAGGAGGGCAGCTTGCAGCGTGCAGAGGGACGGGCCCGGCTTCTCGGGCGGCGCTTGATCTCTCGACCCTCGTCAATCTGCAATCGTCACTCCGCCGTTCGCCACCCGGCATCACCCGATCAACTCCTGGATGGTCGCCTCGACCTCGTCGATCTGGAAGGGTTTGGCGAGGATGACGTCGATGGTGGCGTCCGGCGTGCCGACGTCGGTATCGCCGGTGAGGAGGAGGATGGGGAGGGTGGGGAAGCGGCGGCGGAGGCGGCGGGCCAGCTCGCGGCCGTCCATCTCGGGCA
>JAWWAN010000511.1:0-3257 GCA_033721675.1 Rhodothermales bacterium
ACCGGGGGCGTCTCGCCGGCGGCCTCCACGGCCTGGAGCAGGGGTCGTTTGACGAGAAACGCGGGGCTGAAGATCTCGTGCTCCAGCGCGCTCCGGTCCTGCTCGCCGGCGGCTTCGAGGAGCCGTATCTGGAGGATCTGGCGCGCGTAGTTCCACTCGTAGACGGCGGTATGGACGTCCAGCCCCTCGTAGCACTGGAGGCGGATCAGGGGGGCATCGAGCATGCGCGCCAGCACCTTGGCGACCTCCGTCTTGCCCACGCCGGCCTCGCCTTCGAGGAAGAGGGGGCGCTGCATGCGCAGGGCGAGGAAGAGGGTCGTCGCCAGGCCGCGCTCGGCCACGTACTGCTCCTCACGCAGCGCCTCCTGCACGGCGTCGATGCTGGGGAAGGCGGGCGTCTCGGGCATGGCGCAATCGGGGCGGCGGAGGGTCGGAGAGGCGAGGCGGCGCGGCAGAGGCCGTCTCGGGCGGCGCCTCGAAGGTAATCAATCCCGGCGTCCCGGTTCCCCGGGGCCGCAGGCCGTGCCTTGGCGGCGCGCCCGCGTAACTTCTCGGGTACAGATCCGCCCCGCACGAAACCACTTTTTCCACGGTTCGGCTCAAACCGTGCGGCATGACCCGGGTTGTAGGACGGCATCACGGGGCGCCGGGCGGCGCCCCACCCCTCACCCCATCCGAGCAGAACCATGAGCGATAGAAGCGGCAGCAGCAACACGGCCATCGTGGCCATCCTCGTCATCCTGCTGGTCGTCGTGATCGGCTTCTTCGTCTTCACCGGCCAGGGCGGCGAGGCCGTCCCGGACGAGCCGGACATCGAGATCGAGATCGCGCCCGGCGACGGCGGCGGAGACGGCGGGACGGACGGCGCGTAACCCCGGGCTCTTCACCGGGATTTCCCTGTGCGGAGCCGCCCCCGGCGCTCCGCGCGGCGTATCTTTTTCGGGCGGCCGGTGCCTTTACGCGTGCCGGCCGCCCCGTTTTTTACCGCTTCCCGAACCCCCTGATGTCCATGGCTACCGAACGCACCCTGACGATCCTCAAGCCCGACTGCGTCCGCAAGAACCTCATCGGCGCCGTCACGCAGCGCATCGAGGACGCCGGTTTCACGATCCGTGCGATGAAGATGGTGACGCTCACCAGGGCCGAGGCCGAGGGCTTCTACGCGGTCCACCGCGAACGCCCCTTCTTCGGCGAGCTGACGGCGTTCATGTCCAGCGGCCCCTGCGTGCCGATGGTTCTCGAAAAGGAGAACGCCGTGGCCGATTTCCGCACGCTCATCGGCGCCACGGACCCCGCCGAGGCCGACGAGGGTACGATCCGCAAGGACTTCGCCGACTCGAAGGGCGAGAACATCGTCCACGGCTCGGACTCGCCCGAGAACGGCCGCCTCGAAGCCGCGTATTTCTTCCCCGAGCACGAAGTCGTCGCCAACGCCCGGTAGAATCGGGTCTGGTAGAATCGGAACCTGGAAGCGCCGCCATGCCCCTCGTTCTTCTCGTCGTTCTGTTGCTGCTGGCCGGGTGTGAGGCGCCCGGCGGCGCGGCGGTGCGGGTGCCGGACGGCGACGCGTCGCGCGTGGCCGAGGGGCCGGTGCGGACGGGCGCGCAGGTGCTGGCCGACGACGGGTTCCGCCGCCTCCGGGGGCTGCGCGTCGGCCTCATCGTCAACCACACCGCGCGCGTGGGCGATGCGCACCTGATCGACCTCGTGGCGGCCGCCGAGGACGTCGAGGTGGCGGCCCTCTTCGGGCCGGAGCACGGCCTGCGCGGCACCGCCGACGCCGGCGAGAAGATCGACGACGGCCGCGACGACCGCACGGGCGCCCCCGTCTACAGCCTGTACGGCAGCACCAACAAGCCGACGCCGGCCATGCTCGACGGCGTCGACGCGCTCGTCTTCGACATCCAGGACATCGGCGCGCGCTTCTACACGTACATCTCGACGATGGGGCTGGCGATGCAGGCTGCTGCCGAAGCCGGCATCCCCTTCATCGTCCTCGACCGGCCCAACCCGCTGGGCGGGGCCTACGCGTCGGGCTTCGTGCTCGACCCCGCGCACGCCTCCTTCGTCGGGCTCTACCCGATCCCGGTGGCGCACGGCATGACCGTGGGGGAGCTGGCGCGCATGATCCGCGCCGAGGGCTGGCTGCCCGGCCTCGACGGCCTGGACCTGGACGTGGTAGCTGCGGACGGCTGGCGCCGCTCGATGCGCTGGCCCGAGACGGGCCTGCCGTGGATCCGCCCGAGCCCCAACATCCCCGACTACGAGACGGCGCTCGTCTACCCCGGCGCGGCGTTCTTCGAGGCGGCGGCGGCCAGCGAGGGGCGCGGCACCGAGACGCCGTTCCTGCTCCTCGGCGCGCCCTGGGCTGATGCGCAGGCCCTCGCCGACACGCTCAACGCGCGGCGCCTGGCCGGCGTGCGCTTCGAGCCGTCGCAGTTCACGCCCCGCTCCATCGACGGCATGGCCTCCAGCCCCAAGCTCGAAGGCGCGGCCCTGAGCGGCGTCCGGTACGTCGTCACCGAAGACAGCGTGTTTCGCCCCGTCGAGGCCGGCATCCACGTCCTGCACGCCTTCTACGGGCAGGCGCGCGCCGGTGGGCACGAGCTCATCAGCCGGCCGGAGTGGCTGACGAAGCTCGGCGGAACCCCGCGCCTCGGCCGGATGCTCCGCGACGGCGCCCGCCCGGAGGCCATCATCGCGGCGTGGCAGGGCGAAGTGGCGGCCTTCGACCGCCGCCGCGCCCTGTATCTGCTCTACGACTGAGCCGGCCTCCCCGGGCTTCTCAGGGCGCGAGGGTCATTTGATCAGCGTCAGGGTGCGCTGGGCCAGCAGCCCCTCGCCCGTCACGCGCAGCAGGTAGATGCCGCTCGGCAGCGCGCTCCCGTCGAACGTCCAGGTGTGCGCTGTGCCGGCGTCGAGGAAGCCGCGGTGGAGGAGCGCCACCCGGCGGGCGAGGACGTCGAACACGGCCACCTCGGCGTGCTGCGGCCGGTCCAGCCGGACGCTGAGGCGGGCGTGGGGGTTGAACGGGTTCGGATAGACCGCCAGCGCGGCGCCAGCCGGGAGCCGCGTCTCGGCGCGGGGTTCCGCCTCGCGGCGCACCACGTTGGGCGCGCCCGGCGTGGCGCGCAGGGCGGCGGTGCCGGCCGTGGCGGCCTCCGGGCGGTTCTCCGGGGCGAAGCCCATCGTGGCGTCGCCCGAGGGGTCGCCGGCGGAGCGGAGGAGGCGGGTGTCCGGGCACGCTGAGGCCCATC
>JAWWAN010000512.1:0-3256 GCA_033721675.1 Rhodothermales bacterium
CCTCGACGGGACGTTCTACCGCCTGCGCGGCCTCGCCCGCGAGCCGCGCCCCGCCCGCCGCCCCGCCGACGACCTGCGCCTCGCCGAGCTCGACACCGACGCCTTCCTGGCCGAGCACTACCACGCCCCGCGCTACGCCCGCGTGCTGGCCCTCCTGGCGGACTACCTCCCCGCCGACGCCCCTGCCCTGCTCGACGTAGGCCGCTCCCGCCTCACCGAGATGATCGCCGACGCGTTCTCCATCCCCGTGGACTCGCTCGGCTTCCCGCCCGACCAGGAGACGCCCACCGGCCGCCATTTTCGGTTCGACCTGAACGACGCCCAGCACGAGGCGCGCTGGCGGCGCGACCTCCCCGCCTACGACGTCGTTCTGCTCGCCGAGGTGATCGAGCATCTCCACACGGCCCCGACGCTCGTCCTCGGCTTCCTGAAGACCCTGCTCAAGCCCGGCGGCGTGCTCATCATCCAGACGCCCAACGCGGCGGCGCTGCACAAGCGGCTGGCGCTGCTGGCGGGCCGCAACCCCTACCAGCGCATCAAGGAAGACGCCACCGACCCCGGCCACTTCCGCGAATACACGCTCCGCGAGCTGAAAGACTACGCCGCCCACGCCGGCCTCACCGTCGAGGCAAGCTTCTACGGCAACTACTTCGACTATCGGTACCGGGCCCACGCGACGGAGAAAGACGTGCCCCCGCGCCGGGTGCTGGGGCTCCTCAACCTGGGCTACCGCCTCCTGCCCGGCCCCCTCAAGCCCGGCATCACGCTCGTGCTGCGCCGGCCCTGACGCGCCTTCCTCAGGGGATCGCCAGCAGCTTGTGCGTCTGCAGGCTGAGGCGCCACGGCGGGTGGGCGAGGCAGTAGTCGAGGGCGGCGCGCGTGTTCGCCTCGCGGTCCGGGCCGTCCATCGGCTGGAGGAAGAACTGGTCGAAGGCGAGGCCCGCGAACCGCTCGGGCATCGCGCCGGGCTGCGGATACACCAGCTTCAGCTCGTGGCCGCCCGTGAGCACGAGCGGCGCGCCGGCCTTCGGGCTGACGCAGATCCAGTCCAGCCCCTCGGGCGCCGGCTGCGTGCCATTCGTCTCCACGCCGACTTCGAAGCCCGCCGCGTGGAGCGCCGCGACGAGGGGCGCGTCGAGCTGGAGGAGGGGTTCTCCGCCGGTGCAGACCACGTAGGGGCGCTCTCGGGCCTCGCCCGTGCCGGGCCAGGCCGCCGCTACGGCCTCCGCCAGCGCCTCGGGCGTCCTGAACTTGCCGCCGCCCGGCCCATCGGTGCCCACGAAGTCGGTGTCGCAGAACCGGCAGACGGCCGAGGCGCGGTCCTGCTCGCGCCCGGTCCACAGGTTGCACCCGGCGAAGCGCAGGAAGACGGCCGGCCGGCCGGTGTGCGCGCCCTCGCCCTGGAGCGTGTAGTATAGTTCCTTGACCGCGTACATCCGCGTGTTCTCGTGCTCGGAGATGGTCATGACACCGGAACCGGGGAGCGGCAGATCCCCCTGCACCGCTTTTTCGCGGCGTGCAACGTCGGGGGCGGTGAAGGGTTGGAAAGAGCGAACCGCTCCCTGCCCGACCCGGTCCGTCATGGAAGTCCGCCCTGCCTCGCCCCCGCCCTCGAACGGCGCCGCCGCGCCCGACGCCCAGGAGATCGCCCGCCTCGTCCGCCGCCAGAAAGCCTACTGGCCGGCAGTGCGGCGGACGACGGCGCGCGAGCGCATCGCGAAGCTGAAGCGCCTCCGCGCGGCGATCCTCGACCACCGGCAGGCCCTCCGGGATGCGCTCTACGAGGACTTCCGCAAGCCGCCCGAAGAGGTGGACCTGACGGAGCTCCTCACGGTCAACACCGAGATCCGGCACGCGGTGCGGCACCTGCGGCGGTGGATGAAGCCGCGCCGCGCCGGCACGCCGCTGACCCTCGTCGGCACCCGCTCCGAGGTCCGCTACGAGCCGAAGGGCGTGGCGCTCATCATCGCGCCGTGGAACTACCCGGTAGACCTCACGCTGGGCCCGCTCGTGGGGGCCGTCGCCGCAGGGTGCACGGCCGTCGTCAAGCCGTCTGAGCACACGCCGGCCACGTCGCGCGCGGTGGAACACCTGCTCGCCGAGGTCTTCGACGCGCGCGAGGTGGCCGTCGTCCAGGGAGACCACCGCGCGGCGCAGGCCCTGCTGGAGCAGCCGTTCGACCACATCTACTTCACCGGCAGCCCGGCTGTCGGGAAGATCGTGATGAGGGCGGCGGCCGAGCATCTGGCCTCGGTCACGCTGGAGCTGGGCGGCAAGAGCCCCGTCCTCATCGACGCCACGGCCGACGTCGAGGACGCCGCGCACAAGATCACGTTCGGCAAGTTCACGAACGCGGGGCAGACGTGCATCGCGCCGGACTACGTGCTGGTGCACGAGCGCGTCCACGACGCCTTCGTCGAGGCGCTGGGCCGCCACATCCGCGCCGCCTACGGCCCCGACGCCCCGGCCCGCGCGGCCTCGGCCGGCTATGCCCGCATCGTCAACGACCGCCACCACGGCCGCCTGCGCGGGCTCTACGAAGACGCCCTCGCCCACGGCGCCCAGGCCGCCACGGGCGCGGCCGCCGGCCCCGGCTGCTACCTCGACCCCACCGTGCTCACCGATGTGCCCGCCCAGGCCGAGGTCATGGAGGAAGAGATCTTCGGCCCCGTCCTCCCGGTCCTCCCCTTCGCCACGCTCGACGACGCCATCGCCGCCGTCAACCGACGCCCCAACCCTCTCGCGCTCTACATTTTCAGCCAGGACGACGACGCCGTGGAGCACATCCTGCAGGAGACGACGGCGGGCGGCACCTGCGTCAACGATACCCTCCTCCACTTCCTCCACCCCGGCCTTCCCTTCGGCGGCGCCGGCACCAGCGGCATCGGGAAGGGGCACGGCCATCATGCCTTCCTCGCCTTCTCGAACGAGCGGCCCGTCCTGCGCCAACGCCTCAAGCGCAGCCCGCTCAAACTCTTCTACCCGCCTTACACCGACCGCACGCGCCGCCTCATCGACCTGCTGCTCAAATACCGCTGAGACCTGCGGAAGCGTCAGGCCGGCGCGGTTTCTTCACGGCGTGGGGCGGGGGCGGCCAGCGCCTGGGCGGGGGTGCGGCGCCGGCCCCGGCGGCGCTCGCGGGCCAGCGTGCGGAGGTAGGGGTAGAAATCGACCTCCATCGTGTGGCGGCGCGAGGCGACGTAGCGCCTGCGGAGCGTGCGCTCCGTGCGAGCGATGGCGCGCCGCATCGTCTCCG
>JAWWAN010000513.1:0-3247 GCA_033721675.1 Rhodothermales bacterium
CTCGACGGTCTTGCTTCATATTGGTAAAAGGGTTTCCTTGCTTCGTACGACCGCCGCACTGCCCGTCGTGGCTGAGCTTCATCGTCAGGCGACTGCCTCTGAACCGGGCCTTCGGCACCCTCCCCCCACGTTCCTCGTGGAACCCAGATGAGCAGGCTGGACGATTATAAACGATACCCGCTGCTATTTGGCCCCTCTCCCATGCATCCCCTCCGGCGTCTCAGCGCGTTTCTCGGGGGCGCGGTTTCGATCTGGGCGAAGCGCGAGGACTGCAATTCGGGGATCGCGTTCGGAGGCAATAAGGTGCGCAAGCTGGAATACCTGGTCCCAGAGGCCATCGACCAGGGGTGCGACACGCTGGTGTCCATCGGAGGCATTCAGTCGAATCACACCCGCCAGGTCACGGGCGTGGCCGCGCACATCGGCATGAAGGCCGTGACCGTGCAGGAGGCCTGGGTCCACTGGCCCGACGTGGTCTACGACAAAGTCGGCAACATCCAGCTGTCCCGGATCATGGGGGGCGACGTGCGGCTCGACCCGGGCGGATTCGACATCGGGATTCGCGACAGCTGGCAGCGCGCGCTGGACGCGGTCGAAAACGCAGGGGGGAGGCCCTACGCGATCCCGGCAGGCGCCTCCGATCACCCGCTGGGTGGGCTCGGGTTTGCCAACTGGGCGCGTGAAGTCGCCCAGCAGGAGGCCGGCCTGGGCGTCTTCTTCGATACGATCGTCGTGTGCACGGTGACCGGCTCGACGCAGGCGGGCATGATCGCCGGGTTCGCCCTCGAAGGACGACGGCGCCGGGTCATCGGGATCGATGCGTCGGCCACGCTGGAAAAGACCCGGGATCAGGTGACGCGTATCGCGAACACCACGGCCGAAGCGATCGGCCTCGGCCGCCCGCTCCGCGACGAGGAGATCGAGATCGTCGACGGATATAATGCGGGGGTGTATGGCATCCCGGATGCGCAGACCATCGACGCGATAAAGACGTGTGCTCGCCTGGAGGGGATGCTCACCGACCCCGTGTACGAAGGGAAGTCGATGGCGGGGCTGATGGGTCTGGTTCGTAGCGGGGAGATCCCGGCGGGTTCGACGGTGCTCTACGCCCATCTGGGTGGGCAACCGGCCCTTTCCGCCTACGCCGGCGCTTTTTGAGCGCCCCCCCGCTGCAGCGGGCCGCCCGCCGCGCTTAAGCAGTCTCCCCGGTGCCGGAAGGCCCCTGGTGCTGCCCGCCGGAACGCGCGCCGCGCTGAAGCTGACCGGGAGCAGGGTGTACGAGAAGACGGGAATCGTGGCCCTGGACTATAGCGTGGCCGCCGTGCCCGATCTGTAGCGTTGCTCCAGGCCCGAGACGTCCACGCCCGCGTGGGCGAGCACGCGCAGCATGTTGCCGCCGAGGATCTGCGCCCTGGCCGCCTCGGGGATGCGGCTGTAGACGACCCAGCCGAACTGCGGGATCGGGTCGCGCATGGGCGCATCCGTGCAGAAGAGCACGCGGTCCGCCAGCCCCTCCTCCACGAAATACTCGACGACGCCGTGGAGGACGCTCGTGAAGGTGAGGTCGAGGTAGACGTTCGGGTGCGCATGCGCGAAGGCGGCGCGCTCGCGGGCCACGCCCCACGTCCAGGCGGAGTGCGCCAGCAGATAGCGCATGTTGGGGAAGCGCCCGGCGAGGTCGGCGATCTCGTCCAGGTAATCGTCGCCGAGGGCGGTCTGGTGGAGCTTGACGAAGCCGCCGAGGGCGTTGCCCTTCTCGTACCAGGGGTCGTAGAGCGGGCTGTTGTAGGGCAGCCCCACGCGCGGATTGTAGGGTTTGAGGCCGGGGAAGCCGTAGACGTCGTGGCAGCGGCGGACGTCGGCGGCGAGGTCGTCGCACTTCTTGGGGTCGATGGTGGCGTAGCCGATGACGTCGTCCGGGTAGCGCCGGGTGAGGTCGTGGATGAGTTCGTTGCCGCGCCGGTAGTCGATCCAGATGCCGATCCACGAGGAGCAGCAGAAGCGGTCGATGCCGAGCCTTCGGTTCCGGCGGATCATGTGTTCGGCGTCGCCGTGGGGCATCGCCACGTAGCCGCCGCCCATCAGGCCGTCGTGGAGGACGTGCGTGTGGGGGTCGATGACGGGCAGGTGCTCCAGCGGACGCCCCTGCTTCGCAGCCCGGAGGATCGGCCCGTCGTCGGCGTCCGGGTAGGCGGGGGGGAGGCGGTCCAGCTTGAGGAGGCGGGCGAGGGTGCCGCCGGCGAAGGCGTCCTTGTCATCCTCCGAGAGCTCGCAGTAATCGACGAAGGCGCGGGCGGCGCCGGGGCTCTTGAACGGCCACTCGGTGCCCAGCAGCAGCCGGCGCGCGCCCACCTGCTCGGCGACGAACTCCGGCCCGTAGTGGATCTGGAAGCTGGAGAACTCGACGTAGGTGTTCGCATGGCGCTGCATCAGCGCGAGCACGTCGCGCGTGCTCTCCCACCGGGCCTTCAGCAGTACGACGGGCAGCGCCGGGTGGGCGGCGCAGAGCCGGTCCACCTCCTCGAACGTCACCTGCTGGTCCTCGCCGTAGATCCCGACCTCGACGAGCAGGGGGATCCCGGCGGCTTCGAGCGCGCCGAAGAGCGCGCCGCAGACGTCCTCTCAGAACCTGTAGCGGTGGCGGCGCGGAAACATGCGCGCGGCGCGGACGCCGTGCGCCTGCATCGCCCGGACCACCTCGGGGCCGGGCGCCATCTCGCCGGTGTGATGAGGCAGCAGTACCCAGCACGGGACGAGGCGGTCCCGGTGGTCGGCGATCTCGCCGAGGAGGGCGTGGTTGCCGTAGCCGGGGTCGTACTCGCGCGCCAGCCAGTGGTAGACGAGTGCTCCGTGGATGCCGGCATGGCGGAGGTCGGCCAGCAGCTCGGGCAGCCGCCACGGCACGCGCGCGTCCGTGGGGCCGTGCATGCCGAGGGAGGCGTGGCAGTCGAGGTAACGACGCATCGGGGCGGGCAGGCGGTTTGTGGGAAGAGTGCCTTCGGTCCTACCAGGTCATTCCGGCCGTTCCAGGTCTCCACCCGTCATCCGAGCGGAGGCCGCTACTCCTGTCATCCGAGCGGAGGCCGTTACTCCTGTCATCCGAGCGGAGGCCGCTACTCCTGTCATCCGAGCGGAGGCCGTTACTCCTGTCATCCCGAGCGCAGCGCAGCGGAGCCGAGGGATCTCGCCGCTGGTCGTAGCGCCAACCCCGCCCGGTGAGATCCCTCGGCTTCGGCCTGCGGCCTCC
>JAWWAN010000514.1:0-3246 GCA_033721675.1 Rhodothermales bacterium
ACCTGAGGAGGAATCGATCATATGGCGATCAGACTGGGCATCAACGGATTCGGCCGCATCGGCCGTCTCGTCTTCCGGGCCATCCTCGAACGCGGGGACGACACTTTTGACATCGTGGCCGTCAACGACCTCACCGACGCCGCCACCCTCGGCCATCTCTTCAAGTACGATTCGATCCACGGTCGCTATCCCGGCACGGTCACCGTGGAGGACGACCACCTCGTCATCGACGGCGACCGCTTCCGCGTCTTCAGCGAGCGCGACCCGGCCAACCTGCCGTGGGGCGACCTCGGCTGCGACGTCGTGATCGAGTCCACCGGCGTCTTCCGCACGCGCGA
Source organism: Rhodothermales bacterium (assembly GCA_033721675.1). Classification (GTDB taxonomy): domain Bacteria; phylum Bacteroidota; class Rhodothermia; order Rhodothermales; family JAWWAN01; genus JAWWAN01. Next base: position 339 of record JAWWAN010000514.1, read on the forward strand.
GAAGGCCGCGCTGCACCTCCAGGGGGGCGCGCGCAAGGTCATCATCAGCGCCCCGGCCAAGGGCGACGTCGACCGGACCGTCGTCCTCGGCGTCAACGACGACGAGCTGACGGGCGACGAGGAGGTGATCTCGAACGCGAGCTGCACCACCAACTGCCTCGCCCCGATGGTCAAGATCCTCGACGATGCCTTCGGCGTCGAGCGCGGCTTCATGACGACCGTCCACGCCTACACCTCGGACCAGAACCTGCAGGACGGCCCGCACCGCGACCTGCGCCGCGCGCGCGCAGCCGCCCTCTCCATCATCCCGACGACGACGGGCGCGGCCAAGGCCGTCGGCCTCGTGCTGCCGCACCTCCAGGGCAAGCTCGACGGGTTCGCGCTCCGCGTGCCCACGCCGGACGGCTCGCTCACCGACCTCACGGCCGTTCTCAAGCAGGGCACCACCGCCGAGGAGGTCAACGCCCTCTTCCGGGAGGCGGCCGGCGACGCCTTCCAGGGCATCGTCCAGTACAGCGACGAGCCCCTCGTGTCGATGGACATCGTCCACAACCCGCATTCGACGATCTTCGACGCGCCCTCGACGATGGTGGACGGCACGCTCGTCAAGGTCGTCGGCTGGTACGACAACGAGTGGGGCTACGCCAACCGGACGGTCGACATCGCGGAGAAACTCCTCCGCATCGCCGAGCCTGCCTGACGGCCCCCACAGCCCGCACCGGTACGACGGGGAGGCGGCGCCCGGGGAGACGGCTTCCCGCGCTCCGCCTCCCCGTTTCTCCATCGCCCCCATCCCGACTCGCCCGCCCATGCCCAAGCTCACCCTCGACGCCCTCGACGCCGCCGGGCGCACCGTGCTCGTCCGCGTCGATTTCAACGTGCCGCTGGAGGCTGATGCGGACGGCCGCCCGCGCGTGACCGACGACACCCGCATCCGCGCCGCCCTCCCCACGATTCGCGCCCTCACCGAGCAGGGCGCGCGGGTCATCCTCGCGAGCCACCTCGGGCGGCCCAAGGGCGCGCCGGACCCGGCATACAGCCTCGCGCCCGTGGCCGACCATCTGGAGGACCTGCTCGGTGAGCCCGTCCGCTTCGTCTCCAGCACGACGGGCGAGGCCGTCCGCAAGACCGTGCAGAGCCTGCCTGAGGGCGGCATCGTGCTGCTGGAGAACACCCGCTTCCACCCCGGCGAGACGAGCAACGACCCCGGCTTCGCGGCCGACCTCGCCCGCTATGCCGACGTCTTCGTCAACGACGCGTTCGGCTCGGCGCACCGGGCGCACGCCTCCACCGAGGGCGTCACGCACCACGTGGAACACGCCGCGATGGGGCGCCTCCTCCAGCGCGAGATCGAATACCTGAGCCGCCTGCTGGACGCCCCAGACGCCCCGTTCGTGGCGATTCTGGGCGGCGCCAAGGTGTCCGACAAAATCGGGGTGATCGAGAATCTGCTCGGGCGCGTCGACGCCCTGCTCATCGGTGGGGCGATGAGCTACACGTTTTTGAAAGCCCTCGGCCACGGCGTCGGCGCCTCCAGGGTGGAGGACGACAAGCTGGACCAGGCCCGTACCCTCTACGAGCAGGCCGACGGCAGGATCGTGCTGCCGGTGGACCACGTCGCCGCCGAAGCCTTCGCCGACGACGCCCCGCACCGCACCGTGGAGGGAGACATTCCGGAGGGCCTGATGGGGCTCGACGTCGGCCCGCAGACCGTGGCACGGTACCGTGAGCGGATTCTGAAGGCGAAGACGGTGGTGTGGAACGGCCCGATGGGCGTCTTCGAGATGCCGAGCTACGCGCACGGCACCGTCGCCGTGGCCGAGGCCGTCGCCGAGGCCACGCGGCGGGGCGCCCTCACCGTCGTCGGCGGCGGCGACTCGGTGGCCGCTATCACGCAGGCCGGCTTCGACGACGACGTCAGCCACGTCTCGACCGGAGGCGGCGCGATGCTGGAGTTCCTCGAAGGGAAGACGCTGCCCGGCGTCGCGGCGCTCTCCGATCACGCCGGGTGACCCCGGACGGTCTACGAGCCGCCGCCCAGCAACATGGCTGCCGCGGCCGCGACGACGCCTGCTCCGCCGACCAGCATCAGCCCGGCCCGGCCCCACGCACCCCGCGTCTCGGCGCCGGCCGCCGGACGGCCGACTTCCGGCGCCGCTACTGCCACGGCGTCCGGCCGCGCCGGCGGCTCAGCGGCCGGCGGTTCCTGCGGACGCACCACCCGGCGCTGCCGCTCCCGCGTGCGCGCCACGAGGGCCTGGTACGACGGCGGGTCCATCACCGCGTCGGCTTCGTAGGCGGGCAGGATCGTCAGCAGCGTAGCGATGGCCGCCTCGGCCTGGTCGGCGTCTTCGCGTTGCAGATGCGCCATCGCGAGCAGGCGGTATACCCGCACGGCGGTCTCCCCCGCCACGGGCGCCTCGTCGATGCACCGGCGTAGGAGCGCGACGGCCTCGTCGAACTGCCCCTGCAGATACTGCGTCTCGGCAGCAGGGAACGCCGCCTCGCACGGCGCCTGCACCTGCGCCGTGGCGGGCCATGCGAGAAACAGGAACAGCAGGGCGGTGAGGGCGAAGAATCGGCCGAAGACGTGGTGCATCAATTCTGGTCGAAGGTGAAGTCGATGACGACCTCGCGCGGGTCGCCGGCGGAAACGCGCACGATCTGCTCCCACTTGCCGAGCGTCGGGTGCGTCACGCGGACGCGGTGATCGCCGACGGGCAGGCGCACGGTGTACCACACGCTGGCTTCTTCCTCATGCAAGACGCCATCGATATAGATGCTCCCCCAGGGCTTGGCGAGGATCCGCAGCGTCCCCTGGGCGGGCGCCAGGATCTGCCGCGCCTGGGTGGTCCTTCCGGCCTCCACGAGCAGCGTCATCGTGGCGTCGTCGTAGCCGTCGAGGCGG
>JAWWAN010000515.1:0-3242 GCA_033721675.1 Rhodothermales bacterium
CCTCCGCCATGGGCGCCGCCCGCACGTACGGTTGCCCCAACCTGGATTCGTCGCTGAAGACGTAGTCGTTCAGCCGGGTGCCTTCGAGCTGCGGGCTCTGGCTGCCGAAGTGCGAGCTCACCTCGCCCTGCACCACGTCGCGGAGATCCACATACGTCAACGCCGAGTCGGTCTGGCTGAGGGTTTCGGTGAGGAAGTAGGTCAGGGCGCCGTAGGAGTGGCCGTCGCGGGAAAGCTCCCGCGCCTGCTGGTCGGCCCGCGCGCCGGAGATCAGCACGTAGTCCACGCCGGCCCCGCCGAGGCCGTCGGGCGTCGCGGCGCGCGTCCCGGCGGGCGCGGTGGCGAGGAGGCTGTCGCGGTCGACGCTGCGCGGCCGCCCCCCTTCCAGGTCGCGCGTGGCCGTGCCGGAGTGGCAGCTGTCGAAGATGAGGGTGATGCGGGCGTCGGGGTCCAGCTCGGCGAGGAGCGCTTCGAGGTCGTCGTCCCGGATGTCGCGGGCGCCGTGGCGGTCGCTGTCGGTCGGCACCAGCGTCTCGTCGATGCCGTCGGTCTCGTCCCCGCCCGGCGCGTCGGGCAGGCGCGAGCCGTGCCCGCTGAAATGAAACACCACGATGTCGCCCGCCCGCGCGTTCGCTACGAGGTGCTCGCGGAACGCGGCCAGGATGCCCTCGCGGGTGGCGGCTTCATCGAGCAGCACGCGTACGTTCTCCGGGGGGAACGCATACCGAGTGGTCAGCAGGGTGTGCATCCGTGCGACGTCGTTCGCGGCGCCCTTGAGCTGCGAGAACCGGGTCAGGTTCGGATACGTGTTGATGCCCACCAGCAGCGCGAGGCGCGTCGGCGTCCCGGCCGGCGCGCGCGCCACCGGGCCGGCGGGGCCGGGCTGGGGCTGCCCCAGGGCGGCGATGCCGAGGGGTTGATCCTGTCCTGCCGCGCCCGGGGAGGCCGCATCGCCGCCACAGGCGGCGAGCACGCAGGCCATCCACACCGTGGAGATAAAGAGCCGCATGGCCGTACCTTCTCGAACTGGGTGAAACGGACGCCGTTCGTTTCGGCGCAGGAGGGCGGTCAGGGGCCGGTCCGTCCGCCGCCTTCCTCGCCCCGGCACCCCCCGCACGCCGCCTCCAGGTCGCCGAGGCAAGCGGAGTAGCCGAAGTCGATGTTGATCGCGTCAGGACTGACGGGCAGGTCGAGGGCGGTGCCGCTGGGGATGGCGTAGCGTTCCGCCCCGAAGAGGCTCGCCGGATCCACGCACAGCACCACGTCCTGCCCCCCGGCCACGAAGCGCACGGTATCCTGGGGGTTGGGCGCGATCGTGTTGGGCGAGAACGAGCCATCGTCCCCGATGGTCACCGTCACGGACTTCAGGGGGGCGATGGCATCCGGCGGCGGGCCGGTGTCGGGGTCGGGGTCTTCCTCGGTCCGGCAGGCCGGTACGGCGAGGAGCAGGATCACGAGACCGAGGAGCAGCTGCCAGCCTGGAGAGCGCGTCATGGGGAGTACCTCTGGTGAGTGAGAGCAGGGTGAGGCCGGGGCGAACTAGTCCGTCTCCGCCGTCCGGCCGGTACGCACGAGCTGCTGGTACCGCGGGTCTTGCCGCAACGCATCGAGCCAGGCCGAGGCGTCCAGGATGACCGGCGCATAGCCCCGGTCCAGCGCAGCGGCCAGGTAGGTCAGGGCATCGTCGCGCCGCCCCAGGATCTCGTAGGCCTTCGCCACCGAGACGAGCGAGGCGGTGGAGGGCTCGTCGAGGGCGAGGAGGCGTTCGATGGCGGCGCGGGCCGAGTCGGCCTCGCCCAGCCGGGCATAATCTTCGGCGAGCGCGCCGAGGGCGCCGGGGTCGGCCTGATTCACGGCCAGGCGTTCCCGGGCCAGCGCCACGGCGCGCTGCCACGGCGCACGCGCAGCAGCGGGGTCGCCGCCCCAGTGGTAGGCATCGCCCAGGTTCTCCCAGGCGTCGCGGTCGGTGCCGAAGTAGGCCACCACCTGCTCGAACCGGCGCGCGGCCTCGGCGAAGTCGTCGCGGCCATAGTAGATGCCGCCCAGGTTGTAGTTGGCGAAGGCCGTCGCGCGCTGCGCGTGCGGGTTGATCGTGGCGGCTTTCTGATACCAGGTGATGGCCTCCTCGGTGCGGCCGAGACGCGCGTATTGCGCCCCCACGTTATTGTAACCCCACGGGTTTCCCGGCTGGAGGGCGATGACGTCCTTGAACTTGGGCAGCGCCTCGCGGTGGCGGCCCAGGCGGTGGTAGAACTGGCCGAGGTCGTTGTGGTAGAGCCAGTAGTCGGGCTTGAGCGCGATGGCCTGCTGATAGCTCGCCTCGGCGTCGTCGTCCTTGCCCAGGCGGGCGTAGACGGCGCCGAGCGCGTGATGCGCGGCGGCATTTTTAGGTTCGAGGACGAGCGCGCGCAGGTACTCCAGCTCGGCCCGGTCGTAGCGGCCCGTCTCGAAGTAGATGCGGCCGAGGGCGACGTGGACCGGCGCGAGGTCGTCTCCGAGGGCGACGGCCCGCTCGCCGTTGCGGAGAGCCGCCTCGACGTCGCCGGCCGCGTTGGAAGCCTGGTAGCGATGGAGGTACGCCTCGCCGAGCCCGGCATAGGCCAGCGCATACGACGAATCCTCCTTGATCGCCAGCCCGAACAGGCTGATGGCCGCGTCCAGGTTGGTCTCGTCCTCGAAGCGCTGCAGATAGCCCAGCGCCTGCGTGTAGAAGTCGAACGCGACGGGGACGGCCGTGCGGCCCGCCGTGAGCGCCCGCTCGGCGGCCGGGTTCATTTCCACCTCCAGCAGGTCCGCCAGCTCGAAGACCACGTCGTCCTGCAACGCCGCGATGTCGAGGGCCGGCTCGTCGAGCTGCCGGCTCGCCAGCACCCGCTCGCGGGCCGGATCGACGAGCTGGAGGTGGATGCGCACGCCGCGCTCGGACCGTTGCACGCTGCCGGCGAGGACCAGGTTGACGCCGAACCGCTCGGCGGCCGCCCGCGTGCTCAGCCGCCCGGCCTCCAGCACGTCGCGCGCCGGGACCACCGAGAGCGCATCCTGAAACTGCTCCATCTCGGTGAGCGTGCTCGTCACCGTGTAGACGAGCCCGTCGATGAACGCCTGGTTCTCTGCCACGTTGCCCACGTTGTCGAAGGGCAAGACGGCAAGAAAACGATGATCCGGGATCGAGACCCCGCCCCCGAACAGCGCCTGCCGCACCGGGGGGATGAGCAGGAGCGCCGTCAGCACGGCGACCCCGA